>NZ_SFBY01000454.1:0-12434 GCF_007095505.1 Microcystis sp. M_QC_C_20170808_M3Col | reverse complement strand
CGAGGTTTTCTCTTTGTTCCCCTGTTAGATTGACTTTATCTCGCCGACCTCTTCCCATTAAAATGTCCTCTGCTTGTTCGAGCTATTGCCCTATTTTAGCTGAAACAGTCCACTACATTTTACTACATTTTACTAAACTGGGATGAGCCACTCTTGAAAAAGGGGACAAATATTAATTATTATTAAAAGTATATTTACTAATTAACCAAAATACCAGTGAAACTAGCTCAAGCTCAGACGATATTAACAGACACTTTAACCGTATTTTGGGGAGAATGGCTAGATTTACGGGCGAGAGTCCTTCAGATCGCCGCCACAGGTTTAGTTTCTCCCCTAATCTATATTATCGGTTTCGGGTTGGGGTTGGGAAGCGCCCTCGATCGCTCGATGAAACCCTCGATCGGCGATTCTTATCTAGAATTTATTTTACCCGGAATGGTGGCCCTGTCCTCAATGGCGATCAGTTTCGGGGGAACCACCTTTTCCATCTGTGGCGATCGCTTATTTAGTAAAACCTTCGAGGAATTATTATTACTTCCCGTCCATCCCCTCTCATTATTTTTAGGCAAAGTTTTCGCGGGAATTTTGCGGGGTGTCATGACTTCTGCAGCAGTGATTCTCGTTGCTATCTTGTTTACAGGAAAATTTGCCAGTTTTCTCAATCCCCTCTTTTTATTAGTTTTAATCTTAAATTGTGCCGTCTTTGCCAGTTTAGGGGCAATTGTCGGATTGCGAGTTACATCCTTCGAAAGTGTCGGTCTGTATAATAACTTTATAATCGTGCCGATGTCTTTTTTAGGAGCAACTTTTTTCGATCCACAAACCTTACCCTGGCCATTAAAAATTATTGTTTATTCCTTGCCCCTCACCTATGCTAGTCTGGGATTAAGAGCCGCAGCCTACGATATCAATCAATTTCCTTGGTTCGCTATCCCCATTTTATTAATCGTCGCTATTCTTCTCTCGATCATCGGTGCTTATCAATTCTCCCATCAAAGGGATTAAATCAGTGATCAGTTATCAGTAATCAGTAATCAGATTTTAGTTTTCGGTGAACAGTATTAAGTGGCAAGTTCCGAGCTTTCTTTTCACTGTTTACTGTAATCCTGACTCCTATCTCCTGACTCCTATCTCCTGACTACTTTTTACTTTGAATAAATATATCCTTTTTTATAAACCCTACGAGGTATTATGTCAGTTTACTGATGAAAATGGGCGCTCGACTCTAAAAGATTATATTCCCATCCCCAATATCTATTCTGTCGGTCGTTTAGATAGGGACAGCGAGGGATTATTATTACTCACAGATAACGGTCAATTACAGCATCGTTTGGGTCATCGTCAATTTGCTCATCCGCGTACCTATTGGGTACAAGTCGAAAGAATTCCTGACCTAAACGCTTTAGAAAAATTGCGTCAAGGTCTTCCTATTCAGGATTATCGCACTCGACCGGCAATAGTTAATCTACTAGATTTTGAACCAGATTTACCCCCCAGAGAGCCACCGATTCGTTATCGAAAATCTGTCCCCACCGCTTGGTTAGAAATTACCTTAACTGAGGGGAGAAATCGTCAGGTAAGAAGGATGACGGCAGCTGTTGGTTATCCCACTTTAAGATTAATTAGAACAGCCATTACTATTGACAAAAACAATAAATTATGCTTAACAGGATTACAACCCGGTCAATGGCGAGAAGTGACTGAAAAAGAGAGAAAAGCCTTAGAAAGGTTATAATTTTTGTAAGCAACCTTGATAACCAAAATTGAATGTATAGTTTGGGACTTGATCAGATGATCCACAATTATCTATAATCGTGAATATTAAACTTAAGACAAATATGAAAGTTAAAATTAAAAATCTTGGCATTTTAAAACAGGCAGAATTCAGTCTAGGCGACCTGACAATTATCTGTGGTAGTAATAATACAGGTAAAACTTATGCTACCTATGCTTTATTTGGTTTTTTATATACTTGGCGAAGACTATTAATGTTGCCAAAATTTGGACTCAAAGAAAAAATTGATCAACTACTTTCTGATGGTGTAATTAGTCTCGATCTACAGGAGTATGTTCAACAGTGTGAAAGTATTCTTACTACAGGTTGTCAAAGATATGTTCGACAAATACCTGAAGTTTTTGCGGCCAACGAGGAGAGGTTTAAAAATGTTGATTTTCAGATAGAATTAAATTTTGACAATATTCAATTTAAAAAGAAGTATGAAAGGAAAATTAGTACAGCAACATTGGAAATTATCTCGATTAGCAAACCTGAAGATGAGCCTTATTTATCCATTACATTATTAACAGAAACAGAAAAAATAAATCTGCCAGTGCATTTTCTTGAGGATATCATTTACGACAGTATCAAAGATATAATTTTCTCTCAGTTTTTTCCCAGGCCATTTATTGCCAGTGCAGAAAGGACAGGAACGGCAATTTTTCGCAAAGAGTTAAATTTTGCTCGTAATCGTTTACTGGAAGAAATTAGCAAAAATAGCAATTTTAATCCTAGAGAACTGTTATTTAATGTTTCTCAGGATTATGCGCTCCCGGTCAAAGAAAATGTAGATTTTACTAGACAAATAGAAACAATTGTCAAAAAAACTAGCTTTATCGCCGAAAATTATCCCAGTATTTTAGAAGATTTTGCCGATATTATTGGTGGTCAATATATGATTACTAACAATGATGAACTTTATTACATTCCTAAAGGAAAAAAACTTAGACTATCGATGGATGAAAGTTCTAGTGCTGTACGTTCTCTTTTAGACATTGGCTTTTATTTAAGACACGAAGCTCGCATCGGAGATTTGTTAATGGTAGATGAACCTGAATTACATCTCCATCCAGAAAATCAACGCCGTATCGCTAAACTTTTCGCTCGACTGATCAACATTGGTATTAAAGTTTTTATCACTACTCACAGTGATTATATTATCAAAGAAATCAACACATTAATTATGCTCAACCATGATCAACCACACCTGAAACAAATTGCCGCAGAAGAAGGCTATAGACAAGAGGAATTATTATCGGCCGATCAAGTTAAAGTCTATATTGCTGAACAAGCTTTAGAGATGTTAAAAGGAAAAAAAAGAAAGACCAAATTTAACACTTTAACTCCCGCTAAAATTGATCCAGAAATGGGTATCGAAGCGCGCAGTTTTGATACTACTATCGAAAATATGAATCGTATTCAAGCGGCTATTATTTGGGGTGAGGAGTAATGTCTGATATTGCTATGCTCAAAGAAATGATTAAGGATTGTGCGATAGTAGATTTGGAATATCAAAAAGAATACAAACGAGATAGCTATTTACTGAAACTGACAGAAACTCAAGATAACTATTCGTTTGTGGTTAATGGAATGCCGAAACCCGATGAGGTTATTGTGATCAAGCTAGATGAGTTTTTTGATGTCCGCAGAATTTTTACTGGTAGTAAAGGTGAGTGTAAGCGTGCGTGTGGAAACGAGGTCTATACTGATAGAATATCCGCAAAATAGTCCTAAAAGTCTTGCCAAATAAGCACTTCAGGATTACATAAGCAAAAATTATCACACAAAGTCGAGAAGAGCCATTATCGCTAATACCACTTCTGAAAAAGTTATCCTTTGTTTGGAAATGAAGAAAAGCAGAGATGATAATTCATCGATAATTAAACAATTAAAAGGAGCCAAATGCTTTGTCTCTTATTGTCGTGAAATCGGACGCTTATTTTGGAATCAACCCGATTTTCTTCGGGACTATCAATATCCCTTTGTTAGTATTAAAAATATCAGTATTTCTAAAACAACCACCAGCAGCCCTAAATTTTCTCAAAAAAGTGAGATTCATGATCAACCAGAAAAAATGTTAAAAATTTCCGCTAAAGCCAAGCACTTTCAAGAATTAATTTAGTCCTATAGCTTTACATTATGAACGATTTAATCTCGATCGAATAACGATCTTTTGCCGAGAGTGCCGAAAGAGCCTTATCGATGCTCATTTTTAAAAACTTCAAACACCTGCCGGCTGAAATATTTTAACTTATCAGCCACTTTGGGAGAGGGTTGATAATTGCCGACTAATTGCCAATTTTCCACCGTAGATAGTCGCCAAGCGGTTCCTTGATGGTTAAAAGCCTGCATTTCTAAGCCAATCAAACGCTGATGCTGATCCTCGCTATCGAGATGAAAACGAATTTGTACCAGAATACTGCGCCCTTGAATTCTGGGACTCCAACCGGGAAAATGGAAAGCGATATCGATCGAGTCAGGATCCGTTAACTCCCTTGTGTGGGGATCATTGCGCCAAGGTTTCAGATCTGCCTTTGCATCGGGGAATTGTTGCTTAAACAGGTTGACGAGTGTGGCGATCTTCGCCGTTAATTCTAATCCTTTTGCCTGTTCCGACGCATTCATGTTCACCTCTGATAATTGCTTATAAAGTAACTATTTATACAGTTTAGCCCTGCTTTTTGCGACTATTGCACCAATTATAACGATATTTTCTCGATCGAGTCCAAAATGCCGCACCTGTCAATCAAGATAGCGCGGCCAAAAAGACAAAATCAAAACTAAACTAGAAAATAGGATAATCGACAGGAACAGTATTTTCTATGAATCCCCAAGAGTCTCTATTACAATCGATCGAAAAATTAGGCTATCGGGTTACGGTGGGTGATGTGGCGGCAAAATCGGGTTTAGAGATTAACGCTGCACAACAGGGATTATTAGCTTTAGCTGCGGAAGCGGGGGGACATTTACAGGTAGCAGATACGGGGGAGATTATTTATCTTTTTCCCGAAAATTTTCGCTCAATTCTTCTGAATAAATATTGGCAATTAAAGTTAAAAGCTTTCGGTAGTAAAATCTGGCAAGTAGTTTTTTATGTTATTCGCATTTCCTTTGGCATTGTTTTAATTATTTCGATTTTAATCCTCTTGCTGGCTATTCTGGCGATCCTGATAGGCTTAATGTTCAAAGATAGTGACTCGGATAATAATTCTGGAGATAGCAAAATTAATATTAACTTCTTTCTCACTGACTTTTTCTGGATTTTTTATCCCGATTTTGGTAATAACTACTACGAAAAAAGAGATAGGGAAGTTAAGGCAGAAAAACCCGCTAGTAAGATGAATTTTCTGGAGTCAGTTTTTTCTTTTCTTTTTGGCGATGGCGATCCTAATTTTAATTTAGAGGAGAGACGCTGGCAAACTATCGGTCAAGTAATTCAAAGTAATCGTGGCTCGATTATTGCTCCACAAATTGCTCCCTATCTCGATAGTATTACCGCTAGTCATGAGGAGACAGAAGACTATATACTCCCAGTTTTAACTCGCTTTAATGGCTTGCCGCAAGTGTCCGATCGAGGCGATATTATCTATTATTTTCCCGATCTACAGGTGACAACCAAAGAGAGAAAAGTACAAGCAGTTTCCCCCTATCTAAGGGAAAAACGTTGGAAGTTTAGCGAAGCGGATAGTGGTCAAATTATCTTAGCTTTAGGTTTAGGGGGGGTTAACTTTATCCTCGCTTTAGTTTTAGGATTTTTGCTCAACAGTGATAGTGTCGATTTGAGCGGTTCTCTGGGGTCGATAGTCACAGGGATCTACGGTTTTCTCCTCAGTTATGCCGCTGCTTTTTTGGGGATTCCCCTCGGTCGTTATTTCTTTTTGCAGTGGAGAAATGAGCGGGTTAATCAACGCAATCAACAGCGAGAAAAAAGAGCAGATTTATTAGCACAAAGTAATCCTGAATTAGAGCAAAAACTTGCCTACTCTCGTCAATTCGCTGACCAAAAAGTGATTACAGATGCTGATATTAGTTATTCTACCGATCAAGACTATCTCGAACAAGAGATCGAGCGCTCCGATAAAATCGATCGAGAATGGCAAAAACGCTTAGAATCCCCCGATTAATCGCTCAAATCCCCACCAGTAAGTTTACTAAAAAGAGGGCGAAGGCAATTCGCCCCGACCAGAAAAAATGCTCTTTAAGTAAGTAGTTATAATTCAATTGAAGATAGATTCTGCCCGGTGCATCTCACATTTGCAGAAATACCCACAATCAGCAATTATCAGGGACTCTTAAATGATGACAAATGTGTCAGCAGCTGCCTGTAAGCATCCCACCGAAAAACTAATGCGCGGGGGGTTTGGGGGCGGCGCCACGACCCCAACGGGGGGTTTGGGGGGTAGAACCCCCCAAAGGCTTGGATTGAGTGATAAAATCGGAAGTAATGCCAAATGTTAGCCGAGAGTTTCTGACAATTTTTAACACCTACCTACTTAACTTAAACGATCGAGAGTGCGATACTGAATTGCTTCGGCAACGTGGGAACTTTTCAGCATTTCACTATCTCCTAAATCGGCAATGGTGCGGGCAACTTTGAGAATGCGATCCATTGCTCGGGCCGATAAACCCAATTTTCGGATTGCTCCTTCTAAAATATGGCGACTGCTATGATCAAGAGCGCAAAAACCCCGCAAATGCTCGGAATTCATCTCCGCATTAGAGCGAATCCCGGTATTCTGAAAGCGATCGCTGGCCTTTTGTCTGGCCCTTTCTACCCGTTGCCGCACTTGCTCAGAAGCTTCTCCCCGACTCTCTTGGGTCATTTCTTCCGGTTTCAGGCGATTTACCGTCACTTGTAGGTCAATACGGTCTAAAAGCGGTCCCGATAATTTCGCCCAATATTGTTCCCGTTGTCGCGGTGAACAGCTGCAGGGTTGCACCGAATCGCCGTAATAACCACAGGGACAGGGATTAGTACTGGCCACCAGGGTAAAACGTGCCGGAAAAGCGACGGAAAGACGAGTGCGAGAAATGCTCACATAACCATCCTCTAGGGGTTGCCGGAGATATTCCAAGACACTGCGCTTAAATTCCGTTAATTCGTCCAAAAATAAAATACCACGGTGGGAAAGGGAGATTTCTCCCGGTCGGGGATAAGTGCCACCTCCCACCAGCGCTGCCCCGGAAGCGGAGTGATGGGGACTGCGAAAAGGACGCTCGCGCACCAGGGAACCTCGATCTTTCAGTAATCCGGCGACGGAATGAATCTGGGAGACTTCTAGGGATTCGGCAAAGGTTAACTGCGGCAGAATTCCGGGTAAACGTCGCGCTAACATGGTTTTACCGCTGCCCGGCGGCCCGACAAAAATTAGGTTATGACCTCCAGCTGCGGCAATTTCCAGGGCCCGACGGCCAATTGCTTGGCCTTTGACATCCTTGAGATCGGGGAGATTTACCTGCGATCGCCCAAATTCCTCGGCAGCGTTAAAAGTCATCGGTGAATAGCGATCGGGTTCATTTAAGAAATTTACCACTTCCGATAGATGACGAAACCCATACACTTGTAAGCCTTTAACCACGGCCGCTTCTTTGGCATTATCGGCGGGAACCACTAAACCCTTAATCCCCATTTTTTCGGCGGCGGCAGCAATGGGTAAAACCCCCGCCACGGGACGCAAACTACCATCGAGGGATAATTCGCCTAAAAAGAGAAAATCCCCCAATAAACCGGCTTCTACCTGTTCGGAAGCCCCTAAAATGCCGATACTAATCGGTAAATCATAAATCGGCCCCTCTTTGCGGATATCGGCGGGACTTAAATTGATGACAATTTTGCGGATGGGAAAGGCAAATCCGGCATTTTTTAGGGAAGCTTTTACCCTTTCTTTCGACTCCTGCACTGCGGTATCGGGTAAACCCACCACGGCAATTCCGGGTAATCCCCCCGATACATCCACCTCTACCCCGATTTTAATGGCATCGATGCCGATAATTGCCGCACTCCAAACCCTTGCTAACATTTTGGCTCAAGTAAAAATAAAGTGAGTTCTTAGGAAAATGAAACAGGATGTTAGGCTATTTTTCCGCATAAAAATGATTTTATCTGGGAATTTACCCTGAAAATCACCGTATTTATCGGGATAACCTAGCCAGAAAAGCTGAGAGCTTAATGGTATAGTTGAAAAAAAAGTAATTTGTCTATGAGCGAGACTATTTTTAGCAAAATTATCCGTAAAGAAATTCCTGCCTCGATCGTCTATGAAGATGATCTGGTCCTCGCTTTTCGAGATGTTAATCCCCAAGCACCCACCCATATCCTCATTATCCCCAAAAAACCGATTCCGAAACTAGAGGAAGCCAGCGACAGCGATCGAGAGCTATTGGGACATTTGTTACTAACTGTTAAAAAGGTGGCCGCCGAAGCTAAATTAAGTCAAGGTTATCGAGTGGTGATTAATAATGGGGAACAGGGAGGTCAAACCGTCGATCATCTTCATGTCCATCTCTTAGGCGATCGCCCAATGGCCTGGCCTCCGGGTTAAACTCCCGTTGTTTTCCCGCATTTTTGCGGAATTCTAGAGCTAGAAGCCTTCTTTTCCGAGTCTGTCTTCTCGATTTAGTTACCTTTTGCTCCTGATGAATAAGTCTATTTCTGCGATCGCATTGGCCAGCACCCTGCTGCTATTTCCCTTCACCCCTACGACTCTCGCTCAATCGGAATGCTTTCTCCAAAGAGGAGATGGACAACACATAGATCTTAGCCGTCTCTGTGGCGGTTCATCTAGAAATAGGAAAAATTCCCCGCAAGTTTATCAGCTACCGATTCAACGCCGGGTTAGCGGCATTCCCACGGTGATGGTAGTTTTTAATAACCGTCACTATTATGAAATGCTTTTTGATACGGGAGCTAGTGGCATCGTCCTTACCGATGCCATGGCGAAAGCGATGAAAGTCAAACGGGAAAGGGAAGTACTCGTTCATACCGCTGGCGGTGTCGTTAAGGTTTATCTTGGTCGCATTAATTCTATTAAAGTTGGCGAGGTGGTTTTATCTAATCAAATTGTTGGTATTTCTCCCCAAATGGAAGGGTTAGGACTCTTGGGACAAACTTTTTTTGGTTCCTATGATGTCACGATCAAAAAAGATGTGATCGAATTACGTTATCGTTCATAGTCTGACGGGAAAAATGATCGCTTTCCTGACTCTAATCTAAAGTTTCTCTCTCTATTTGTTCCCGTTCGATCGCTTCAAATAAGGCCCGGAAGTTGCCTTCTCCAAAACCTCTAGCGGCATGACGGCGCTCGATTAATTCAAAAAAGAAAGTCGGCTGGGAAAAAATTGGTTTAGTGAAAATTTGCAGTAAAGTCGGCTTTTCTGGGAGGGAATGACTATTTTGTTCAAAATCGATGAGAATTTCCTGTTTTTTAATTTCTGACCATTCCCAATCAGCAATATTAAAATCTTTTTTTTGATGGTTAATTTGTTGATAATAACTATTGGGAACTGACAAAAAATCTACTTTTCTTTCTTTTAATTGTTGAGTTAATTTTAAAATATTTGCTGTTTTTAAAGCAATGTGTTGAATGCCAGATTTTTGATTAATATCTAAAAATTCTTGAATTTGAGAACTGTTACTATCTGGCTCATTAATCGGTAATTTTAATTCAGTTTCGGGGTGAACAAGTACCTGAGAATAAAGACCAGAACGCTCCGTTTTAATAATAAAAGTTTGCCTTTTTTTAAAGCCTAAATTTTCCTCATACCAATTGGCTGTTAACTCTAAATTCCCCTGAAAAACATTTAAAACTAAATGATCAATTGCCAGAATATCCTGATTATATTGTTGCTTACTATCATACTCAATTAGATTAGGATCGGCTAAAATTGGCGTGATTCCCTGTCTTTCAATTAACGTATGTTTGAGATTAGCAATGCTAGAGATTTGACAGCTTTTTATCTTACCCCTAGCCAAAACAGTTTCCTCAATAAAAATGTCCTGTTTAATTCTCCTAGCTAAACTATCTAAATCCTCCACTTGAAAAGCTACATCCGCCACCCCTTCAGGATATTTACTTAAAAATTCCGCCACGGGACTAAGGGAATTTAAGGGAGAAGATAAGATAAAAATAATCTGTTTAGTTTTATCTTTTTGGATGCCATTGCCAACTATTTCCGTGTGCGTGTGGAGATTAACTAAACTTGCGATCGTCTGAAAATCCATCACCCGCACAAACCAATCTCGCCATTTTTTGGCCGATTCTACATAAAAATGAATATGATCAATAAACATAGATAAAGTCAAAAAAGTGGTTGAGTGTTAGGAGGTGGGGAGTGGGGAATGGGGAATGGGGGAGTGGGGAGTGGGAATTATGAATTATGAAGTGAGGAATGGGGAAGTGGAGTAGTGGGGTATTGGGGGAATTTCAACTAAAACCCCAACACCCTAAAACCCTAAAACCATAAAACCCTATCTCCTGACTCCTGAGGACTAAAAAAAGAGATGACTATCGGGTTGAATATTAATTTCCATGGGGACGGCTTGGGGTTCAGCATTCATGGCAAAATAGATAGCATCGGCGGCGGTTTGAGCGGTTAACATTTTAGTGCGATCAACTTTTAAGCTCACCTGATCCCAAAAAGGAGTATCCACACCACCAAAATAGAATAAAGTCATTTTAATACCATAGCGTTTTAACTCATCGGCCAAACATTTACTAAAACCGACCACCCCGTACTTAGAAGCACAATAAGCGGCAGCCATAGCCATAGAATGCTTACCTAAAATTCCCACCACATTACAGATATGACCGTACTTATTTTCCTTCATCACATTAGCCGCAGCCTGACAGGTATAAAAACTCCCCTTCAGATTGAGGTCGAGCATTTTATCTAAATCTTCCGGCGTAATTTTATTGTATTGTTTCATCACCCCGGCTCCGGCCGCATTAACCAACACATCCAACCGGCCGTAATGGGAGACAATTTTTTCCATCAAAGTTTCTACCTGAGTCGGATTGGTGATATCCGTCGGCACAATTAAACAGGGACAACCCAACTCACTAGCTAAATTAGATAAATTATCGGCATTTCTGGCCACTAATACGAGTTTATGACCATTAACAGCTAGTTTACGCGCTAAAGTGGCACCGATACCCCCCGTAGCACCGACAATCAGGACAACTTTTTCGCTCATAATTATTGATAATTCTTTACAAATCTTATTGTAGGCCTTTCGCCCCAGAAAAGCATCGACAGTCACGCCCCTTTGATTAAGCTTTAGCCAACTTCTGATAGGATAAACCGTGACAATGTAAAGAAATTTTTATGACTGTACTGACCGAAGGAATCGCGCCCCACGGTGGGCAATTAATTAATCGTATTGCTACCGCTGCCGAAAAAGCAGAATTTCTGGCCCTAGCTGAAAAACTACCGCGAGTTTCCCTAGATGAACGAGCGCTCTCGGATTTAGTTATGATTGCTATTGGTGGTTTCAGTCCCCTCAAAGGCTTTATGGAACAGGACGACTACGAAAAAGTCGTCGATGATATGCGTCTAATCAATGGTTTACCCTGGGCAATTCCCGTGACTCTTTCCGTTAGCGAAGAAGTGGCGGATCCCCTCAAAGAAGGCAACTGGATTCGTTTAGATGACAGCGCAGGCAACTTTGTCGGAGTCCTAGAGCTAACCCAAAAATACCGTTACAATAAGGCCCACGAAGCAGTTAACGTCTATCGTACCGACGACCAGAAACATCCCGGGGTAAAAGTCCTCTACGAACAGGGAGAAATTAACCTCGCAGGTCCAATATGGTTACTTCAGCGCGATCCTCATCCTCAGTTTCCCAAATATCAGATCGATCCTCTGCAATCGCGGAAAATGTTCCACGAAAAAGCTTGGAAAACGATTGTCGGTTTCCAAACCCGTAATCCCATCCACCGGGCCCACGAATACATTCAAAAATGCGCCCTAGAAGTGGTAGATGGTTTATTCTTGCATCCTCTTGTCGGCGCTACCAAAAGCGATGATGTGCCGGCCGATGTGCGGATGCGTTGCTATGAGATCATGATGGATAAATACTTTCCCCAAGATCGCGTTATTCTGGCTATCAACCCCTCAGCTATGCGTTACGCCGGCCCCCGGGAAGCAATTTTCCACGCTATTATCCGTAAAAACTACGGTTGTACCCATTTTATCGTCGGTCGTGACCATGCCGGAGTCGGAGACTACTACGGAACCTACGATGCTCAGTATATCTTTGATGAGTTCGAGCCGGGGGAATTGGGAATCGTGCCGATGAAGTTTGAACACGCTTTCTACTGTACCCGCACTTCGGGAATGGCAACCACTAAAACTAGCCCCAGTTTACCGGAAGAAAGAATACACCTTTCGGGAACGAAAGTCCGGGAACTGCTGCGTAAAGGAGAATTACCACCTCCGGAATTCTCCCGTCCAGAAGTGGCTGCCGAATTAATCCGCGCCATGCGAGAGTCTTGACATCCTCACCGCCGTAAAACGGACGGTGATTCCCAAACCTCACAATTTGGGTTTCTGCTTCTTTCCCTTGCGGGGTTCCGCACCTGCCTTAACAGATTTACTCTGTTCTGGTCTTATGGTCGCTCTACAGACTGACACCGCAAGTCCTGCGGCCAAAATGTTT
>NZ_SFBY01000453.1:0-4602 GCF_007095505.1 Microcystis sp. M_QC_C_20170808_M3Col | reverse complement strand
AGTTCTAAGCGGTGTAGTAATTGTGGGTATATTGCTGAGAAAATGCCGTTAAATGTTCGAGAGTGGGATTGTCCAGACTGTGGGACACACCATGACCGAGATGTTAACGCTAGTAAAAATATTTTGGCCGCAGGGCTTGCGGTGTCAGTCTGTAGAGCGACCATAAGACCAGAACAGAGTAAATCTGGGGCGGCAGGTGCGAAACCCCGCAAGGGAAAGAAGCAGAAACCTAAATCGTGAGGTTTGGGAATCACCGTCCGTTTACGGCGGTGAGGATGTCAATGAGCATAATTCCTGTCCCCGGCACGGTATAAGCTGATCCTTCACCGTTGGAAAAGGTGGCACTGGCCGCATTACCTTCCCGATCGATAACGCTAATATGGGTGGTACTACCCCATTTATTAGGATATTTGCCTAAAAATTCTGGCGAGAGGAATTGCTCTTCGATTCCCTCCTGATGGATAAAATTATCGTAGCCTTGGGCGCGTGCTTGATTGGTTAAGGCCATCACTTCCGTTAAAATTTGCAGATGTTTGGCTCCTAGATGCTCTAAAGCCGATAAATTAACTGTTTCCAGTAATTTTAGGGCAAAAGCTAGGAGAATTCCCCCAGAACTAGGAGGCGGATTAGTCAGTATTTCGTAACCCCGATATTGGCTTTTTAGGGGTTTTCTCTCAAGGACTTGGTAATGATTTAAATCCTCTAGGGTAAGATAACCACCCTCCTGCATATCTTTGGCAATTTGGTGGGCGATTTCTCCCTCATAAAAGTCTTTTACGCCTTTTTTGCTTAATTCTTCTAAAGTGTTGGCAAAATCCCTCATCATACAGCGATCGCCAGCTTGGAGGAGTTTTCCTTGGGGGGCATAGACTTTTAAACCCTCTCTATCTTTGAGCAGGATCGAAGCGAGTAAACCCAGGCAAAAGCCGTTATATTGGCTCAAAATGTAGCCTTGTCGAGCATATTCGATCGCTGGTTCCGCTACCACGGCAAAGGGCAATTTTCCCAGTTTTTTCTGCACTGTTTCCAATCCCCGTAACGCCCCAGTCGTAGCGATCGCACCTCGGCCAATGTGAAAATCTTGACTAGCACCACCAAAATTGATCGCCACTGGGTAAAAGTCGATATTTGTCAAGGGTTTTTTATATTTTGGAGTTTGACAAAAAAAATCAAAAATGGTATTGACTTTTTCTTTGGTATGTGCTAGTAAAAAACCGCCGCCCCCCGCGGAAGCGAGGGTGAATTCGACCACGAAAGCCGCTAAAATCGAGCCAACTATCGCATCGAAGGCATTTCCGCCCATTTCTAAGATTAATTGTCCAGCTTCGGCAGTTTTTGGATGTCCTGCGGCGATAGCGCCCTTGCTTTTGCGAGTCACTTTGATCGAGGTGTGGGGTGTGGGGGTGTGGGGGTTGGGGGTTGGGGGTTGGGGGTTGGGGGTTGGGGGTTGGGGGTGTGGGGGTTGGGGGTTGGGGAGAACAAAGCTGCCTCCTACCTCCTGACTCCTGAATACGGCTATTTTTTTAATTGCTTAACCGCTTGATAGATTTCGGGTAAACGCTTGTAAGCGGCTGCTACCTTGAGGAATAGTTTATGAGGCATAGCGGGAGCGCCAGAAACCACTTCTCCTGCTCCGATATCGTTGTGAATGCCAGTTTGGGCGGTTGCGATCGCACCGTCCCCGATCACTGCTTGATTGGCAATGCCCACCTGTCCTGCTAAAATAACGCGATTGCCCAATTTTACGCCTCCTGCCATGCCTACCTGTCCGGCAAGGGCGCAAGCTTGGCCAATTTGGCAATTATGGGCAATATGGACGAGATTATCGATCTTAGTCTGGCTACCGATGCGGGTTTCTCCCACTGCCGGGCGATCAACGGTGCTATTACAGCCAATTTCTACCCCATCTTCTAAGACCACGATACCCGATTGTTCCATCTTAAACCAGCCTTCGGGAACTGGCACAAAACCGAAGCCCTCAGCACCAATAACAGCACCACTGTGGATAACGCAATCATTGCCGATTTGTACCCGTTCATGGATGGTACAGTTAGCGTGGAGAATTGTGCGATCGCCAATATGCACTCCGGGGTAAATAACGGCGTTAGGATGAATGCACACCCCATCACCGAGGGTGACATTTGCTTCTACCACAGCATGGGCCCCGATGGCGACTTTATGGCCGATTTTAGCCGATGGATGCACCACGGCGGTGGCGTGAATGTAGGGTTGGGGCTGAAAGGGTTGATAGAATAATTTGATGGCGTGGGCGAATAAAAGTCGGGGATTGGCACTAGCTAACCAAGGGATGCCGCGTTCGTCGGCCTGTTGTTGTAAATTGGTATCCAGGGGCAGAATTAGGGCAGTAGCGTCAGTTTTGGCGACAAAGGCAGCAAATTTTCCCCCTTCGATATAGCTAATGGTATCGACTAGGGCGGTTTCGATGGGAGTTATGGCTTTAATTTCGGGATTTCTGTCGGGATAGGCGGTCAAACTCTGGGATTGCACTAAAGGGCTTAATTTTTGGGCAATTTCACTAAATTTCATAAATATATACTGCGATCGAGATAGGGCTTATGATAGGATAGTTTAAAACTATACTGATAATCTTGTCGTTATTATAGTCAAAAAAGTTGCTAGTTTTTTAGGGAATAATCCCTGTTTTCCATTTCAACAAAGCCGATGTCGATCTGGAGCAGTTTTGGAGATAAGTTTGCTCTCTCCAAAACCGATTGGTTTTATTTTTTACTACTCGATCGAGTTAATAAAATTGACCCAAACAGTATTAAGCTGATCGGAGTTGATGGTTCGGAAACTGTTTGAAAATCCCGGTTAAAAATTCCTGACTCTCCCCAAGAAAACCTAGGCTCTACCAGCTTAAAAATGGCTGAATATTTTCTAGGTTGAGAGCCAACAAACTTCCGTAAAAAGGAGAAGTTATCGAAAAATTGGCTTGAAAACCCCGTAGTTTCACGACGGCTTTTGTTGATCTATTCGGAACCTTGATCGGTTAGGGTAATTGAAGATGCAACAGACCGCTATTTTTTACGCCTTGTCGTTGAGATTAAACTGGAAACCCTTCCCAATAACGGGCAATCAGTAGGGATTAATCTAGGGATTGCCAACGAGTGCCACCCTCTCAACATTTGCTCTGCCGGTCATCACCGCCGCAGAGAGCGCAGTGAGCAGATCAAATCTACAATATCACATTTTCCAGTGGGGAATCTGGGTTAAAATAGATCGAGAAAGTTAACAAAAAAATTGTCTCGCTCAAGTGGGCGAAAATCAGCTTATGACCCTTGCGGTGGCGATCGAAAAGTTAAAAAAATCCTACGGTCAGACAGCAGCGGTTAAAGATATCTCCTTTACCGTGGCAGCGGCAGAAATCTTCGGTTTACTCGGTCCCAATGGTGCGGGGAAAACCACCACGATTCGCTGTCTTTGTACCCTTGCTAAACCCGATGGCGGCAAAATCGAGGTGGGGGGTGTCGATGCCCTGAATAACCCCAAATCTGCCCGTAAACGCCTGGGTTACGTTGCCCAAGAAGTCGCCCTCGATAAAATGCTCACCGGCCGGGAACTGTTGCAACTACAAGCGGCTCTCTATCACATTCCTGCTCAAAAGTCAAGAGAGCGCATCAAAGAATTAATAAATCTTTTAGGATTAGAGGAATACGCCGACAAAAAAACAGGAACCTATTCCGGCGGCATCAAAAAACGGCTGGATTTAGCGGCGGGATTACTGCATCAGCCGGAGGTTTTGGTGCTGGATGAACCAACTGTGGGACTCGATATCGAAAGTCGTTTGATTGTCTGGGATTTTCTGCGACAATTGCGGGCAGCAGGAACCAGTGTGTTAATTACCAGCCATTATCTCGAAGAAATCGACGCATTGGCCGATAACTTGGCAATTATCGACAATGGTATCGTCATCGCTCGGGGCACACCCTCACAACTGAAGGAGCAACTTGGCGGCGATCGCATTACCCTAAAAGTGCGAGAATTTTCCCCAGAGGAAGAAGCTTTGAAAGCGAAAGAGTTATTATCCCGTCTGCCTTTTGTCGAGGAAGTGATCGTCAATACCGCCCAGGGTAACTCCCTTAATCTTATCGTGAGGGCGAATAGCAATCCTTTAAGCAAAATTGAACAAACCCTAGCCGAATCGGGATTACCCGTGTTTAGCATGGCCCAATCCCGTCCTAGTCTCGATGATGTCTATCTAGCGGCCACTGGACGCACCCTGATGGATGCGGAAATTGCCGCTGCCAGCAGTCGCGACCTCAAGGCCGAGAAAAAACAAGCGATGAAGGAATCCTAGTCCGGCGAGAAAGGCTGTAATATTGCCTAATTGCCCAGTTAAATCGTCTATAATTGGAGCGATCGATTATATATCAATCAATATGAAAGATAAACGGGTATTGCTGACCGGCGGTACGGGAGGACTGGGTTTAGGAGTCACTCCGGCGGTTTTACACCATGGCGGTCATCGAAAATTTTGGGTCTGAAACCCCGTCGTAGAACGACGGCTTTACCGTTAAATACTAGCGCATTTACCAAATATATGCTAAAATGTGAGACATGGAAAAAGCCTATTCGTTTCGA
>NZ_SFBY01000452.1:0-5904 GCF_007095505.1 Microcystis sp. M_QC_C_20170808_M3Col | reverse complement strand
GTGTCAGACTTAAGCAATTAAGCGTTTTTCGGTGAAGCGTCAACCCCATTCAGCGACCACCCTAAAAAAGTGGCGTGGTGAGGAATCGCCGTCCGTTTTACGGCGGCGAGGATGTCAAAAACTCTAGAGTTGTTGGGAAATAAGCTCAAAATCATTGAAGCCCTTACATGGTAAGCTTTTAAGCGACTTTCTATTGTGATCGCTAAAACCCAGACTACATAAGGCTTTGAGCTATTTTAATAGTTATATCCCAACAGGTCTTCTAGTTAACAAAAGTCCAGCGTCCTTCCACCTGACCGTCAAGAAGCTGATGAGTGCTTAAGTATTCTTCAAGAACACCTTGGCTTGAGGTAGTAGCAACTTTAGCGTTAGCTATTTCTTCAGGCGTGAGATTCAAACACTTCAGGGAATTTTGATAATGATAATCTTGCACGCAGATTAAGTATAAACGATCAGCCTCTACAGGTTGTTCATTAATACTGAAAGATTCAATTGCTTTTGTGGTATTGTTATAAACCACTCGAACACCTTTGCTGATTTGATAACATTGACTTTCCCCAGGCTTTCTGTTTTCTGGGCGCAGAAAATGGGTAAATACCTTTGTCAGTTGCGCTCCAGTAACTTTAATTTTATAAAGAGAACCATCATACGGATAAACCTTCTTAAGGTCTTCAAGAGTGACCACAGGCCCTAATTCTTTACCTCGTATGGAACCACTACCGACAAGCACGACATCAATCGTATCTATTTCTGAGAAGATATCAGCGATTAAATTACCCAACTCCGTTTCTTGTTCGCGCACGGGATGAGTCAATTTACGATTTAAACGACTAACAATGCGATTGTACTTGCGATCTACTTGCTCTTTATAGGTATTGATAAAATTTTGCAAATCTACGTCAGGACTAGCTACCTGATCATTAATAGGAACAAGCTCCCACTTCCATTCGACAATGCTGTTCGTATCGTCGTCTACTGTAATATCGAAACGTCCGATCTGATCAGTACCAACGGCGGCTTGGGCGATTAAAATGTTGTTTACTTGGGCGGGCTGTTCTAAAAGTGTATGAGAATGTCCACCAATGATCATGTCCACCCCCCACTCAGGGTCTAACATAGCCGCTAACTTTTGATCCTCTTCAAAACCAATGTGAGTTAGGAGAATTGTCAAATCAATATCTTCATTTTTGTAGGTATTACAGATTTTACCGACTTCAGCCGCCGCATCTTCTAGTCCAACAAATGTACCAATGCTTTTGTCTAGCTTTAAGGCACTAAGAACCTCTTCGGTGACAATACCAATGAACATAACATCAAATCCATCTACATTGAGGATGATATAGGGATTCATCAATCTTTTGCCGTACTTTTTAATGTACAAGTTGGCATTAACAATAGGAAAGTTTGCCATTTTTTCTAAGAATAGCAAATGAGGAAAGCCATAGTCTAATTCGTGGTTTCCTAAAGTCACTACATTAGGCGCTAGGTAATTCATAATTTCCATGGTTGATAAGCCTTTAAATTCGGTATCAATCATCGAACCTTGAAGCATATCACCTGAAATAACATAAAGTGTATTTTTTTCCGTTTGACGCACTTTATTGATATAACCAGAAAGCAATGATAAACCGCCGATCAAACCACCTTGTCCAGTTTTAGCCTCCGCTAAAAAGTCGCCGTGCATATCATTGGAATGTAAAATTGTAAAGTTTTTGAGTTTTTTTGTAGTTTCAACCATGAGCCTCTCCAGTAGTTTGAGTTGATTAAATGAAAGAGATAGTTTGATTTGGGTACTGCGAACGGTTTAAAGCTTGACTTTCTGAATACCGTCAGAAGCTTTGTCTGTGATTCCTTCTAGCCGATCTAGAAAAAGTTTAGCTTTTAGCAGTCCGTAGCACAGCATAGCATAACTCGCGCCGATCTAGAAAGAGTTCATTTTTTACCAGTGCGATCACCGCTGTGTGGCGATCGCTGATCTTGTAGGGTGCGTTAATGAAATGTAACGCACCAAATTGATTGTTATTCTCCGTAATCATCTAATTTTTGGGATGTTTATTAATGCGATCTCATATTACCATCTTCATAGTGTGATCGCCGTCTTGTTGTTGATTAAACTTTAAAAACGCAATCGCTTTTATTGTCATCAGTGCGTGGGTTGACGTTCATGAAACCCAACAAATCGTTTACAATAACCGTTAGATAGATTCATTCTATAAGGAGCAATAATAAGATGTTAGTTCGTTATGCTTTAAGTGATTATATCCATGAAGCGATCGCTATATCAGAAATTGAACAACTAGAAGATGGCACTTATGTAGGTAAAATTCCGAACTGTCAAGGAGTAATTGCTTTTGGTGACACCTTATCCGAATGCCAAACACAGTTACGCTCCACTTTAGAAGATTGGATTTTAGTGGGATTAAAACTAGGTCATATTTTACCTGTAATTGCTGGAATTGATCTTAATCGGGAGTGCTAAAATGTGAGTCGTTTAAATCCATGTAAAAGAAGAGATTTTATCAAAAAACTAAGAAAATTAGGTTTTGAACAACCAAGATCAGGTACAAGACATCAATTTATGATTTATCAACAATATCGTCTGACGATACCCTCTAATTCTGAATATTCTGTGCCTCAATTGAAAATGATGATCAAGGAAGTTGAAAATATTATGTCTCGTGAAATAACGATTGATGAATGGAATGAACTTTAAAGTGCGATCGCCGTTATCTTGTTGCTCAAGTGCGATCGCTGACCTTGTAGGGTGCGTTAATGAAGTGTAACGCACCAAATTAATTGTTATTCACCGTAATCATCTGATTTTTGGGATGTTTATTAATGCGATCTCATATTACCGTCTTCATAGTGCGGGATTTGTTGTACAATAGGTAAATGAAGATTTTAGGGGTAATCAAAATGTTAAGTATTGATACTATTAATGAAAATATTGCTCAATCTTCTTTGCCTTCATTACAAGAAATTGCTAAACTTTCTCTATCAGAAAGACATAAACTTTTACGTCCTCTTATTCAAGAAATGGCTGAAGATGTCAATAATGATCCTGAACTAGATTTCTTTTCATAAATTGAGGGAGAAGGATTAGAAAACGATGACGATTAACCCAAAACGAGGCGAAATCTGGCAAGTTAACCTTGAGCCAACCATCGGACAAGAAATTAGGAAAAAACGTCCTGTTGTTGTTATTAGTTCAGATTTATATAGTCCGATTGCTTTAAGAATTGTGATTCCATTAACAACTTGGCAAAATAAATTTATTAATCGTCCTTTTATGGTCAAAATTGTGCAAGACAAAATCAATGGGTTAGATCAAGATTCTGCGAGGAATGTTTTACAGATTCGTAGCCTATCAACGCAACGATTTATCGATAAAATTGGAGTTGTTTCCAATCAAGTTATGGGAGAATTATTGGCAGGTTTAGTCATTAGTATTGATTATTCCATAGATAATTAAATAGTGCGATCGCCGTCATCTTGTTGATTAAACTTGAAAATTGCGATCGCTTTGGCTTTTGAAAGTGCGGTCTGCTTCGCAGTGCCTTCGGCAACGCTGATTTTTTAGAAAGCTTGATGGTGATATAATTTAAATAAAGACTGCGTAAAAAAGGAAAAAACAGCCGTGAGTCAAACAGAAATTACAGATTCTTTGCTAACTAGCACAGGTTTCTATAACCTCTTTCAAACCTTACCACTAGAAATCCGACAAGGCTTTCTACAACTTTTATTTCAAAATAATTCCTCTGAATTAGAAGACTTTATCCTTTATTTAGCTTGTGAAGATTCTCGAAAAGAAGGATTTTTATCTGAATTAGAGTCTCAATCTCTCTTGGAGAGTTTGCCTCAATGAAATATCAAATTGCCAAACGCTTCAAAAAAGATTTAGATAAAATTAACGACCAAAAAATTCTTGCAAAAGTTAGAAAATGTATTGAAGCAATTGGAAATTCTCAATCACTATCCGAAATCCCCGATCTTGAAGCACTAAAAGGCTTCTCAGGATATTATCGCATTAAATTTGACTACAGCTATCGTATTGGAATTTTTTGGGATGGCGAAGTTATCGAAATTCTCAAAATAGAGAGTCGAGAAGGATTTTACAAAAATTTCCCGTAGAAATTTAGACGATCGCCGTCACTCGACAATTAGCCAAAAACACAGCTATAATATTAATTAAACTAAATATCGTATTTTAATATATGAAAGATCGTCAACATTTCGTAACCCAAGCAGTACTTAGAAACTTTTCTTCATGCAAAAAAAAGGAGAAAATATTCGTCATTCTTCACAAAAACAATCAACTTGCAATACTACCAAAAGCTATAAATAGAACTTTTGAACAAAACAACTACTTCAAAACTAACGAAGAAAACTATGATTCATGGTTTGAAAATATTGATGCTCAAGCTCCATCTATAATAGCCTCAATTATTGAAAATGGGGTGGAAAACTTGACCACCCAAGAACGAGAAAAAATCAATGAATTCATGGCATTTCAATGGCTTAGATGTGCCGCAGTCAGAAACGAATCAATTTCGTTTTCTGAAATCTTAAAAGCTCCTCAAAATCAAAAGGAGTATCTAGAACTTAAACAAAAAATCTATGATTTGGATAAGCAGAAAAAAATCTCTCTACATGACCTCAAAAATGACCCGCGCTGGTCGTCTTTTGAATATTTAGATAAAATGTTAGGAGAGGATTCGATTAAACATATTCATGCTAATTTGTTTACAGATATTCAAGTTTTAATCCAAAAACTTAACGATTTAACGTTAAGTAGTGTTAGTCCAAAATCATTGGATAGAAAAGACGAATATGTTATTAGTGCTTCCCCAGTTTTATATAATTGTCGGGAACCTGAATTCTATTTTCCTATCAGTCCAACTAATTACCTAAGATTTCATTCTATTGACAGTAGTTTCTCTCCACTGGATTCTAGGTTTCTTAATGAACTACAATTCATTAATGGTAGAGCTTATACTGGTTGCCGTGTTGCTGCTAGACATCAGGAAACTTTAGAATATCTTAAAAATACTCCATTACAAGACTGTGAAATAAAAAATTTAGAAAATTCTTTTTGGAAATACCTTTTTCTTGAAATGTATAAAAAAAATCAAGAAGCTAAAAAAGTTAGTGGTTAGAGTGATCGCTTTGGCATTTAAAAGTGCGATCGCCGTCATCTTGTTGATTAAACTTTAAAATTGCGATCATTTTGGGAGAGTCAATTTTTCTATTTGGTATCTCTCTTGTGACGCTTCACGGGTAAGAATTACAGGTATTTTGGCTAATTCGCTCTAATCCATACTGGGTAATGATTTTGGGAAAGATACCAAATGGACTCTATAGAAATGAGATAGGATCAAGACATCCCTATACACTATCAACAATTTATGAAATCCATTAAAATCATTGTTGAAAAACATCCTGATGGCTATATCGCCTATCCATTGGGAATTCAAGGCGTAGTAGTCGGTGAAGGTGATACCTATGAAGATGCTCTTAATGACGTGCGATCGGCGATCGCTTTTCATGTTGAAACCTTTGGGGAATCAGTTCTCGAAAGCGACTGATCTGTATTAGAAGCCTTTGTTGTAGAGGCAATGGTCTAATGGCAAAATTTCCTGTTGATGCCACCAAAGCCAAAGTGATTAAAGTTCTTGAAAAATTTGGTTTTTCAATTGTTAGAGAAAAAGAGCATATTTCTATGATTAGAAAAAATTCGGATGGAACAACAACACCTTTAACACTACCAAATCACAAGCAAATTAAAAGGCGTTGTCAGATTAAGAGATGATGAGGTAAAATAAATGAAAAATAAAATAAGCAGAAAGAACAATGAAATGCCCAGAATGTCAAAGCCATCACATCAATAAAAATGGTCATCGAGGT
>NZ_SFBY01000451.1:0-8936 GCF_007095505.1 Microcystis sp. M_QC_C_20170808_M3Col | reverse complement strand
CAGATTTGGGAAAAAGTGAACGACGAGCATTAGAAAGTTTATTAACTCGACTTTTAGAACATTTACTGAAGTTAACTTACTGGCAATCCCAACGAGATTATAATCAAGCTGGATGGAAAGGAGAAATTAGAACCTTTCGGAAACAAATCAAGAAAATCCTGAGAGATAGTCCCAGTCTCAAACCCTATTTATCCGAGATACTTGAGGAATGTTACAGCGATGCTCGGGAGATAATTATTGATATAACCGAATTAGATGCCAGTATTTTCCCTCTGGAAGTGTTAGCTAGTCTAGAGGAGATTCTCGCTGAAAATTGGCTGCCGGATTGGGAAGCTATCAGCAATAATTCTGAAAAGTGCAATTAAGGAGTAAAAAATGATGAATATTACCATTTCAAATCTCTACGATAGTGATTATCAACTTTGGTTAGAATCGACGATCAACCAATTGCGTCGGGGGGATTTTCAATCGGTAGATTGGCAGAATTTATTAGAGGAGTTGGCAGATTTGGGAAAAAATAATCGACGAGCGCTTAAGAGTCTCTTAACTCGACTTTTAGAGCATTTACTAAAGTTAACTTACTGGCAATCGCAACGAGATTACAATCAAGCAGCATGGAAAAAAGAAATCAGAAATTTTCGCCTACAAATTGCCGATCTTTTAGAAGATAGTCCCAGTTTAAAGTCCTATTTAAGAGAAATTTTAGCAAAATGTTATCTCGATGCTCGCCATCTGCTTATTGACGAAACCCAATTAGATGCCAGTATTTTCCCTCTGGAAGTTTTAGCTAGTCTAGAGGAGATTCTCGATCAAAATTGGTTGCCGGATTTTCGGGAGATATAAACAGCGATAAATCTTCCCAAGCAAACTAAAGATTAGCTTCACCTACCCGGTTTACAAACATTATAATCTTCGTGAGAGATGACCGCTTCTGGGACGAGAAGATTGCCGTGGTCGCGACAGATGAGGCGATAATTGCGGGTAACAGGGATACTGATAATAAAGCGATCGTGTCGCAATCGTTTACCATGGAAATCTCGATAATTGCGGTGATTTTGCAATCCTTGCAGGATTTCCCTAGCTTTAAGTACCACATTTTTCGGTAATTCCCGCAGATCGATCGGATCTTGGGAAAAAGTGGCTTCCCAAGCATTTTTTTGACGTTTTCTTTCTTCCCAAGCGGCATCTAGTTGAGCGCAATGATGGCAGACTTGGCCATAACCCTTGTGACCACAGGGAAACTTCTTCTTTCTTCTGGACATAATACCATCTGTCTGTGAGGCTGTGAGAGAGTATTCAAAAGCGGTAAAGCTTGCTTCACTTTTGGCAGATGGAGAAGAAGGTCTTTACCTAGTGATTATCTATACTTACCAGCATACAGGGATCGATACCTCGTTTGGCCATTGACCAGCAAGAAAGTTGATCTTGGTTAGTTGGGGCCGGCTGTCACCAACAGGATCAAGGCTGCTTAGAATAATTCCCATTCTTGGGTTTTTAAACGTTTGAGAATGGCCAAACGGCTACTAAAATAATTGGCGCAGAGACGACTATAATCGGTTAAACGCAGGTTATTTAAGCTAATTGACCAAGACCAAATATAGGCCGCTTGGGTGAGATACTGAAGACAAGATAATTCACCATCGGTTAAAGGCACTGTTTCAGTGTAACCTTGGATAAAACCATGGCGAACCTGGCGATTTAAGCCGGATTGTAGGGAAACTTGCAGAAATTTAGCGATATCAAAAACTCGCCAACCATAACCGCACTGATCGAAATCAAATAGGGTCATCTGATTATCAGGGGTGATATGCACATTACCACTATGAGGATCGCCCCAACAAATGCTCCAATAGGGAGATTCTGTCGGTAATTTAGCGGTTTCTTCCTCTATTTCCCCAATGGTTTCTAAGACACAGTCTAGGTCGCTCGGTCGTTGGTGCAGAAAAGGTGCGATAATTTGCCTGGAATCGTCGAGAAGATATTTGAGGTTGAGGGGATGACGATAGGCTAGGGGTTGAAAATCTGCTGTCACCCGATGTAAATTAGCCACGATCGCCCCTAAATGATAGGCTTGTTCTATATCTATGTCCCCAATAGCAATTCCTCCCGGAGCATAGGGAAAGAGGACGGCGTAACGTTTCCCTTCCGGAGCATTAATTTCTAGGGATAAATCACCGTTTTTGCTGCGAATTGGCGCGGCGACGGGAACCTGAGAGCGATCGAGATAATCTAATAATTCTAACTCGAAGTCTATTTCCATTTTGCTGCGCCAATGGCAGTGAGACACGCGCAAAATGTAGGGAGTTGTCAGGGTTTCGAGGAGATACACATCACTTAAACCCCGATGCCAAAATTGACAATTTTTCGGCATATCAATCTCGTAACGAGAAAAAACTAAATCTGCTAGGGCAGCAGGAGCCAGAGTCGAGTAGAGTGTGGGAAAAGTCCATTCTCCAGTCCGAAAATTGGCAGCGGGAGAACTAGAAGGCAGTAAATTGAGCGAAGCCAGAAAAGTCGTCACGGTTCCCTCCCGATGCAAGTGTGGACGACGCTCGCATCATCCTATTTTATAGGCCACATATATTACAAATTGGTTCGATCGCTCCGTATATTTCGCTACATTCCTCTGTCATACTAAATCCTGTTTAAAAGCTATCGGGGAGCAGCAAGCGGGGAGAAGGGAGAAACAATCCATAACTTGGCAGTTAATCGTACTATTAAAAACGGATTTGGTATCAGTCCCCAAAAAATTAATATAGGAGCTGCTGAAAAAGTCCTTGACTGGGAACGCCAGAACAGTTTTTGATGCTTTAACACCTACTTACTAACCGCCGATTCTAACATAGTAATTGTTCCCCGATTAGCATCAAATTCTACTGCAATACCAATAGCTAGAGTCTCGATAATCTCCAAATGTCCGATCATCAAACCTAAACAAGCGGGAATTTTTAAGGGTTGGATATATTCTCGGATTACTTCTTCTAAAGTTAGGGAACCATAGTCACTATCGGCACTACAATTGCTACATTGACCGAAGATAAACCCAGCTAAATTATCGAGAATTCCCGCTAATTTTAATTGATTTAACAGGCGATCTATTTCATAAATATCTTCACCAATATCTTCTAAAAATAGGATAGCACTGGTAAAATCTGGTAGATAGGGAGAACCTGCGATCGAGGCTAAGGTGGTTAAATTACCACCGATTAATTTACCTTTTGCTTGACCTTTAGTAATAGTTTGAATCCGATTTTTTACCGGCATTAAACGATTGGCATCATCGGGATCGGGAATATTTCTAAAAGTCAACTTTTCCCCAGAAAATAAAACCTGTCGAAAGCTTTCAGTTTGAGCGGTGCGCCAACTAGAAAAGCCATTGGGAGCATGGAAAGTAACTAAACCAGTTTTGGCATAAATAGCTAATAATAAAGAAGTTATATCACTAAAACCACAGATAATTTTCGGATTACGGCGAATTAAATCGTAGTCAAGATAAGGTAATAAACGAGCGCTTCCCCAACCGCCGCGAATTGGTAAAATTAAGGCAATATTATCATCGGCAAAAAATTGATTTATATCCGAGGCTCGCTCGCTATCTTTACCAGCTAAATAACCATAACGCTCTAAAGCGTATTTACCAACTTTTGGGACTAATTTTAGGGCTTTAACTGCTTCGATAACTATATTTAAATCATCTTCTTTAAAAGTTGCCCCCGCTGGACTAATAATACCCACTCCGTCCCCCGGTTGTAGATGTGGCGGTTTAATTAGAGGAAAATTATTACTAACAACTTTTCTAGGAATTAGGGAAAAACTAACAGCAGTTATGGCAGTAGTAGTGAGAAATTGACGGCGCTTCATCCTGATAGTTTTTAGAAAAATTGCAAGGGAAAGAGGACAATTAATGCCCAAAACTGATATTTTTGTTTTCCTTCTAATGGGTTTAGTCGATTTTCTATTCCCTCAACTTTTCCCGTTAACATCGCTTGGCCTACCTTTAAATCCCTCACATCTTTTTGTAAAGAATCGATTTTTCCCTCAATCCGCATCAAGATAGTTTCTAGGGAATAAGTAACCGTTTCCTGAGATTGATTCATTTGTTCAAGACCTTTTAGTTAATTGTTGCCCTAGAAAAGCAATTATGCTTCCGATTTTGCCATATCGCGAATGATATCGCCGCGAGTGATAATACCAATTACTTTGTGGGTTTCTTCCTCAATCACCGGTAAACGACGCACATGACGATCATACATTAACGAGGCCGCTTCTTTCAAAGGGCGATCGGCTGTGATACTAATAGGTTTATCGGTCATTACTTCCCCCACGGTTTGACCGAGAGCTTTATGGAGTAATTTCTCGTGACGGCTAGGATTTTGTAGATAGATAACGCTATCGAGGAGCAGAATGTAAGGAGGAGCTTCTACTCCCGTTTCCTGCCACATAAGGTCAGTTTCGGAGATAACCCCAATCAGTCGTATATTGTCATCCACCACGGGTAAACCACTAAACCGCTTTTCGGCCAAAATCTTCACTGCTTCAGACAGAGAAGTGTTAGCGGTGACGGTGATGGGATTGGGAGTCATGATATCGGCAACTGTTTTTGTCATCTTAGCGACCTGCGATAATAATGCTTTCTGTCTCCATCTTATCATTAGGGTAATCAGTCACCGCTTAATTATGAATATTCTTCAATCTTCGGCTGAGAAAATGGTATAACATAAAAAGGAAATAGGATATTAATTTAGTTAGTTGACAAGGAAAAAGAAAAATGATCGCTCAACCTCAATACCCAGAAAGAATGACCCCAGAAGAGTATCTAGAATGGGAAGCTACACAGGAATGTCGCCATGAATACATTGATGGGGAAATTATCGCCATGACTGGGGGTAGTCTGCCTCATAATGATATTACCTTGAATTTTTACACTGCTTTAAGACTTCATCTCCGTCCGCGAGGCTGTCGAGTGAATGTATCTGATGCGAAAGTACAAGCTAATAATAGTCGTTATTTTTATCCCGATTTGGTGATTAGTTGCGATTTTAGGGATAGAGAATCTCGTAATTTTATTCAACATCCACAAGTGATTATTGAAGTGCTTTCCCCCAGCACAGGAAACTATGATCGCACTAAAAAGTTACAATATTATCGTCAGATTGCTAGTTTACAAGAATACGTTTTAGTCGATCCCGAATCGATCAGTGTTGAGGTTTATCGTCGCGGTGAAGATAAAATTTGGTTTTACTGCGCTTATAGTCAAGGGGAAGAAATTATTCTATCTAGTCTCGATTTTCACTGTGCGATCGAGTTAATCTATGAAGGGATAAGTTTCGATTAAAGAAAGTTTACAAACAGGTCAAACATTCCTAAACTTAAAATAAATACGTCCCGATTTTTTCGATAAATTCTATGTTACCGCCCCTATTAGTCCTTGATCCCTTGTTAGAAAACTGGTTACGAGAAGATCTCGGTAGAGGCGATCGCACCACCCAAGCAATTTTCTTCGGTCATGCTAAAATCGGTCAAGCTAGTTGGATTGCCAAAGAAGCGGGAGTTATTGCCGGTTTACCCGTAGCTGAACGAGTTTTTCAACTGCTTAACCCCACTATTCACTTTACCCCCACCGTTGCTGAGGGGGAATTCTGCTCTAAGTCTAAAGTTATTGCTGAGATAGGAGGTTCCCTCGATGCGCTGTTAATTGGGGAAAGAGTCGCTTTAAATCTTGCCATGCGCTTGAGTGGGATTGCTAGTGCCACTCGTCAGTATGTGGAGAAAATTGCCGATTTACCGACCAGATTGGTGGATACTCGCAAAACTACCCCCGGATTGCGAATTTTAGAAAAATATGCCTCCAGTATCGGTGGTGCGATTAACCATCGTTTGGGGTTAGATGATGCAATTATGATTAAAGATAATCATATTCAAGCAGCAGGCAGCATTGAGGAAGCAGTGCGTCGTGTACGGCAAAATATGCCTTATCCTCTCACAATTGAGGTAGAAACCAGCCAATTAGAAGAAGTGAATCAGGCCCTGCAGCAGGAGGTAGAGAGCATTATGTTAGATAATATGGATTTAGAGATGATGCAAACTGCTGTGGAGATGATCCGCAATTTTAATAGTAAAACCAAAATAGAAGCATCGGGAAATATTACCCTCGATCGCATTCGCAACGTTGCCGAAACAGGAGTAGATTATATTTCCACTAGCGCCCCGATTACCCGTTCTACTTGGTTAGATATTAGTATGAGAATTGATTAAAAAGCTATATCAGTTATCAGTGGGAAGTGGGGAAGTGGGGAAGTCGGGAAGTCGGGAAGTCGGGAAGTCGGGAAGTGGAGCATTTGGCTGAAATTTCCCTAAACCCCCAAAACCCCCAAAACCCTATCACCCTATCTCCTGACTCCTATCTCCTGACTCCTGACTCCTATCTATTCTAACCTCGATCGCATCGCCAATATTTAGGTGTAATTGCTTTTGAGCGCTACCACTATTGACGGCAATTTCTAACCCCCCGTGACTACCGATAAAAGCGACTATTTCTCCGGAAGAAACATCACTGTAGGTGTTTTTTGCGGGGATAATTTTTGGCCCCAACTGTACTGACCAATTTTTTCCCTCTAGGAGATAATCGGGAATATTGCTGATCAAATTGCCGAAAATGTCAATATATTGAATTTGACCCCTGATTTTATCTTCCTCGATTTGCGGAACAGCGATCGCTAATTGTTGCAAGCTATCGGGATCAATAATCTCACCTAACATTTCTAGGGGTACTCCCCGGGCCAAATAAGCGGCCACAGGAGCAAAAATATCACGACCATGAAAAGTAGTGCTAGGGTTAGGGGTGCGCCAATAGGAAGAATTATCGAGATTAACGGCAGATATAGCGGGAGATTGGCTTAAAATGCCACTAAATAAACCATTATCTGGACCTACTAAATAACCACCGGCAAAACGAATCCCTACCCCGCGTCTTTTGCTTCCTACCCCCGGATCTATAACTGCCAGATGAATAGTGCCTTGGGGAAAGTATTGATAGGCATTCAGGAGGATAAAACGACCAGCGTAAAGGTCTTGGGGCGAAATTTGATGATTCAGATCGATCGTGCGAGCATGGGGGGCAATTCCCGCGATTACTCCCTTGATAATGCCCACATAACCGTCCTGTAGTCCAAAATCGCTAGTAAGGGTTATCAGTGCCTGTTCCGTCATTGACTTGTCACTATGGTTGCCAACAGCTTTAATAAATCTTAACGCTAAATTCAGTAGCTAAAGATACAGTTTACCAAGGAGAATGTTATGATTTAGATATAAGGTAAGTTAAGTCGCTCAAAAGTCTGTCCATCATGAACAAAAATCGTCAGCAAGTCCTAACACAGGCCACCGTCGCTCATAGAGAAACACTCCGCAGAAATTTACAACACCGACTGGAAGTAGCTAGAGCGCAGGGAAATGAAGCTTTAGTACGTCAATTGGAAGCAGAGGCGGCCTATTTGCACCTTCGTTAGATTTAATCGGTGTTTAGTCATAGTCTAGTTGTCGGTTTCTGGTGATCGGTATGCCGATCACTTTTTTTGGGCGAATTTTTTTTTTTAAATTGCCGATATCTCCACTGGCAATCCTTAAAATAGAAGGAACAGCAGTTTAGAGATCAAATAATTATGGCTTTTTTTCGGCAATATATCGCCCCGCTCCTGACTATCTTAGTGTTTTTAGTTGCTCTGGTTGCCACTGGCATCCGGATTTTTTTACCGGCAGATTTAGCGGCACCCGCTCCGATCGAGCCATCCCTGGGCATAATTTTCTCTTATCCTTGGCATGGCTAACCTTCCCGAAGATTATCGGCTGCGACTGGGAAAAACGAGCGATCGCTATCTACTAATTAATTTTCTCACCCGCACCTATCAAGAATTTTTTCCCGAACAAAAAAACCTCTCCCATCTAGCTGATACAGTCAGACAGTTTTTTTGCCTCGATACTCCCCTCTGGATCGTCGAAGGACAACAAACGGCGATCGCTTGTCTCTGGATGGGGAGCGCCGTCGATCAGGTGACAGGCGATCGCTATGGTCATATTTTTCTAATTTACGTCGATCCCCAGCATCGTCGCCAAGGTATCGCCACCGCACTAATCGATCGAGCTAAGGATTGGGCAAAAAGTCGCGGACAAACCCGCATCGGTTTACAAGTCTTCATCAATAACGACAATGCTCTCAATCTCTACCAAAATCTCGGCTTTCAAACTCGCTCTTTGCTGATGTTGAAAAATATTTAAAAACTGTCAGGAGATAGGAGTTAGGAGACAGTCTCGATGAAAAAATTTTCACCCCCACAGATGAAAGAGGTTTCCTTCCCTACACCCCACACCCCACACCCTACACCCTCTTTCAAGTCAGGAGACAGGAGATTGTTTTTATTTATTCTTCCCACACCCCACTTCCCCACTTCCCCCCGCAACGCGCACGAAGTGGTCTCCCCAATTCATAATTCATAATTTATAATTTATAATTCCCACTTCCCCAACCCCAGACATACCTATAGAGATGGCACTGTCAGCATTAATTATTCCTGATCGAGCCACAAAGGGTAAAATTGGGGAAACACTGCAATACACTGGCAGTCATCGAAAATTTTGGGTCTGAAACCCCGTCGTTCTACGACGGCTTTACCGTTAAATACTAGCGCATTTACGGAATATATGCTTAAATGTGAGACATGGAAAAAGCCTACTCGTTTCGATTTTACCCCACACCCGAACAAGAGTCGCTATTGCGGCGCACCTTGGGCTGTGTAAGATTAGTTTACAATAAAGCTCTCCATATCAGAACACAAGCATGGTATGAAAGACAAGAAAGAGTAGGATATGCTGAAACTTCTTCAATGCTAACCGATTGGAAAAAGCAAGAAGAATTAGACTTTCTCAATGGAGTAAGCTGTGTA
>NZ_SFBY01000450.1:0-8382 GCF_007095505.1 Microcystis sp. M_QC_C_20170808_M3Col | reverse complement strand
AAAGCAGATTTGCTAAATTCGGCACTTCCTCCTTGATGTTTTTTCTTAAAGTTAGGATACTTAGTACGACCAGCAAAGAAATTGGTAAAAGCTGTTTGTAGGTGTCTTAACCCTTGTTGCAAAGGTACACAACTAACTTCGTTTAGAAATTCTAATTCTTCTTGCTTTTTCCAATCGGTTAGCATTGAAGAAGTTTCAGTATATGCTACTCTTTCTTGTCTTTCGTACCATGCTTGTGTTCTGAGATGGAGTGCTTTATTGTAAACTAATCTTACACAGCCCAAAGTGCGCCGCAATAGCGACTCTTGTTCGGGTGTGGGGTAAAATCGGTAAGAATAGGCTTTTTCCATGTCTCACATTTTAGCATATATTTGGTAAATGCGCTAGTATTTAACGGTAAAGCCGTCGTGAAACGACGGGGTTTCAGACCCAAAATTTTCGATGAGGACTTACTATGACTAAAACCGTCGTTATCGATCCCGTCACCCGGATCGAAGGCCATGCCAAGATCTCGATTTTCCTTGACGATGCGGGGGAAGTGGATGACGTGCGTTTTCATGTGGTCGAGTATCGCGGTTTCGAGAAATTCTGCGAGGGACGGCCGATGTGGGAGATGGCGGGAATTACTGCCCGAATTTGCGGTATTTGTCCCGTTAGTCACCTACTTTGTGCCGCCAAAACTGGCGATAAAATTCTAGCGGTGCAAATCCCCCCCGCGGGTGAAAAACTGCGGCGCTTGATGAATTTGGGACAGTTAACCCAATCCCATGCTTTAAGCTTTTTCCATCTTAGCAGTCCCGATTTTCTGCTTGGTTGGGAAAGTGATCCCGCTAAACGGAATGTTTTCGGTTTAATTGCGGCCGATCCCGACCTAGCGCGAGCAGGCATCCGTTTACGTCAATTTGGACAGAAAGTTATTGAACTTTTGGGAGCGAAAAAAATTCACCCCGCTTGGTCTGTCCCGGGGGGTGTGCGTTCCCCTTTGAGCGAAGAAGGGCGACAATGGATTAAAGAACGACTGCCGGAGTCTAAAGCGACTCTTTACACGGCCTTAAACCTGTTTAAAGGACTTCTAGACAATTTAACCACAGAAATCGCCGCTTTTGGTAATTTCCCTTCCCTGTTTATGGGATTGGTCGGTAAACGGGATGAGTGGGAACACTACGGCGGTCATATTCGTTTTACTGATAGTCAAGGCAATATCGTGGCCGATAACCTCAGCGAAGACAATTATCGCGATTATATCGGCGAATCAGTGGAAAAATGGTCTTATTTGAAGTTTCCCTACTATAAACCCCTCGGTTATCCCAACGGTATCTATCGAGTAGGTCCGTTGGCGCGCTTAAATGTTTGTTCCCATTTTGGCACGGATGGGGCGGATATCGAGTTACGGGAATATCGCCATCGGGTCGGTGGTGTAGCAACCTCTTCTTTTTACTATCATTATGCTCGTTTAGTGGAGATTTTAGGCTGTTTAGAGCGTATCGAACTTTTAATCGACGATCCCGATATAGTTTCTCAACGCTGCCGGGCCGAAGCAGGAATTAATAATCTGCAAGGGGTGGGAGTTAGTGAAGCGCCCCGGGGTACTTTATTCCATGATTATAAAGTGGATGAAAATGGTTTGATTGAAACGGTGAATTTGATTATTGCCACGGGTAATAATAATTTGGCCATGAATCAAACAGTGAAACAAATCGCCCAACATTATATCCATGGTGGCGAAATTCCCGAAGCGATGTTAAACCGGGTGGAAGCGGGTATTCGTTGCTATGATCCCTGTTTAAGCTGTTCCACTCACGCTATGGGACAAATGCCGCTACAGCTAGAGTTAGTTAATGCAGCCGGTGAGGTGATTAATACTCGACAAAGGGGTTAATTATCTAAGTTGTTGGGGGGTTAGGAAATAGGGGAAATTTCTCCTATTTCCTAACCCCATTTTACTATTTTTACGGCCAAGATTCTAGCTAAGAATTTCTAGGTTTTGATAAAGAATTTCTATCGGACAAGAAAAGTTAATACAGTTAATAGTGATTAAATCTCCCGCTTGATAAATATGGGGAATCCAGAGGTTATTAGATTGACGTTGATATTGTTCAATTAAGACTTGTTTTTGCTCGATCAGCAGATATTCCTGTAATTCGGGGATAGTTTGATAATTGGCAAATTTATCGCCTCTATCAAAGGCTGCTGTGGAGTCGGATAAAACTTCGATAATCACTCGCGGATGCAGGATAAAATCCTCCTCGGAAACTCGATCCCGTTGGTCACAAGTAATGGCAAAATCGGGATAATAGAAGATATTTAAGCTAGGGAGACGCACTTTCATATCGGTAGCGTAGGCAAGACAACCACTACCCCGTAAATGATTAATTAATTGGGCTGAAAGATTGCCAGTGATGATAACATGGGCTTTACTGGCCCCGGCCATCGCCAAGATTTGCCCTTGCATATATTCATGTTTAATGGGACTAATTTTCTCTATTTCCAGATAGTCTTTTGGAGTAAAATAAGCGTGACTTTTACTGGCTGTCATGGTGTTTACCTCGCTCATTGTTAGTTTTATAACGGACAATTAAGCCAAATAACTGAGTCTAAATCAGTCTGATTGCCTTCAGTAATTAACTTTCGCATCAGTTCAATATAATTAAAATTACTCTCGAATAAAACAAAACGTCTATCTAAAGAAGCGGCAGCTAATCCCACGGTTCCTGAACCGGCAAAGGGATCTAAAATCACGTCTCCTTTAAAAGAGTAATAGGTAATCACTTTTTCTGCCAATTCTACAGGAAAAGCGGCGGGATGTTTTGAGTTAGTGACTGGGTTAATTTTCCAGACATTAGTACGTTCATAACCATCGGCAATTTTTGAGGCTTTTACTACTTCTTGATCGGGATGATTGCGAATATGCCAATCGATGAGTAAATCCGTATGTTTACGATAGACTAAAACGTATTCAGTCACCGGCACAGTTTTGTATTGGAGAGGATTGCGATCGGCGGCAAATCTGCGTCCTCTACCAGTTGCCCACCCTGCTCCCTCTGGTTTTAGCCAAATAATATCATCAATAAAATCGTAACCTTCTTCAATAAAAATTCGATGTAAATCAAAGGGGACAGCAATACGTTTAGAAGCTTGATTACGGGAAGCACGACGCAACAGCACGGGAGAAATATTAATGACAAAAAAACGTCCTTCACTCAAAACTCGATGACATTTTCTGATTACCTGTCGCAGCTTCAATAGATAGCTTTCGTATTCTTCAAATTCTGAATATTCCGGACGAGCATTAAAATAGGGTGGTGAGGTAAAGATTAAATCAACACTTTCTGCGGGCATTTCCTCCAAAAGTTCACTACAATCACCAAATCCGATGGTATTTCTCAGATAAGAAAGCTTATATTCTTTTTTGGGTTTCTTGCGGGTTTCTAATTTAGATTCATCCTGTTTTAACAGACGAGCGATAATAATTTCAGTCCGAGTTGTTTTATCTAATAAAATTTCGGTGGTGTAGGCATCGATCACCACTTCCCCAACGGTTTTTTTCTGTTCATTACATAAAGGAATTCGCCAAATATGATATCTGTCATCCACTTCTGGTAAACCTAATTTAATCGCATTAACTAAATTTATTTCCCGCAACCAATTAAGGACAATTTCTTTAGCTTCTGCCACCGTGCGAAGCAGATAACCGCGCTTTTCTGATACCAGTTCTTTTTCCATGACATTACTCTAGTTCTCTCTAGAATTCTAGCTGATCATTATCCAAAAAACTAGGAGAGTCTCAAGATAGAAATTGGCCACCCTTTAAAAATTCCACATTTCTAACACTTTTCCCGTAATTGTTTGATTTAACCAGAAAGTATTATGACTGAGGGAGTGAAGATTATTTGCCGTTACTTTCCAGCTTGCTTGGGGATGAAAAAGAATTGCTTCCGCGGGATTGCCGGGGTTGAGAGATGCCGGTTTTTGTTGTAAACAATGACAGGGATTGAGACTAAGCGCTTGCCATAATTGTAAAGCTGATAATTGCCCGGTTATTACTAATTTTTCCCAGAGTAGCGGTAAAGCTAATTCTAACCCGATCGCGCCGGGGGGTGCTTCTGCAAAAGAGACGGTTTTTTCTTCGTAGGTATAGGGACGATGATCGATCGCGATTGCATCGATAATTCCCTCCTTAATTGCCGCAATTAACGCCTTGCGATCGCTTTCGTTGCCCAAGGGTGGAGCGAGGTGTAAACTGGGATGATAGCTGGCGATCGATCCTGTATTTAAGAGGAGATGCAACCACGTCACACTAGCGGTTATCGGCAATCCCCGCATTTTTGCCTCGCGAATTAATTCCACTCCTCGACGGGTAGAAATTCGCATTAGGTGAACAGGTGTATTAATTTCGCCGACGATTTCTAAAATTGTGGCTAAAGCAGTGGTTTCGGAAATAGCAGGATCTCCGGGTAAACCGAAGCGAATCGAGGTTTCTCCCTCGCGCATGACTCCATTACCCTTTAATTGCTGATTTACGGGGGAAAGGGCGATATTTTTACCGAAGGGTTTTAGGTATTCCAATAAGTGCCGCAACAGTCCCAAATCTTCTAGACTGCGATTATCGGTAAAACCCACCGCTACAGGCATTAAATCGGCTAATTCCGTCATTTTTTGCCCTTGTCTTCCTAGGGTGAGACTTGCCCAAAAATGCAGACGAGTCGATTTTGAGTCAAAAACCCCTTGACTTTTTTGCTGTAATGTGCTAATAAGTGCAGGGTGATCGAGAGGGGGGAGAGTATTGGGGAGAATTGCCAACCGGGTGCAGCCTCCGGCCGTGGCCGCTTTGATCAGAGATGCAAGGGTTTCTCGGTCCTCGTGGCCGGGTTCCCCAGAATGACTGTAGAGATCGACTAATCCGGGAGCAAAAATACAGTTTTGACCGGAAATATAGTTACTATTTTCTCTTGGGGGAAGCTGAGATTCGATCGCTTTAATTACCCCCTCCTCAATCCAGACATCGGCAATGCGATCGGTTTGTGTCAGGGGGTCAAGGACTCTAACCTGTTCTATGATCGTCGAGGATTGGCTATTCACGCAGACTAATTAAAACGTCATTTTTTCCTCTGGCAGTATATCACGTTAAGTAAAAAGTAAAAAAGTTGAGTTCTCGGTTAGGTTAAGGGACGATAAGTTAGAATATTGATCGACTACGGTTTTAATCTTTATTTTAATTGGCTGGCCTACCCTAGGAAGAATTGATAGCCGAATCATGCAGTTAGAACTTTTCGATTTTAATAATTTAGAAGAATTTAATCGGGGAACCCCACGATTAGTTTCTTTTCGAGATTTAGTACCAGAAATCACCAGCACCAGTTATCTAACCCATGGCATCTATTATTATCCTGCCAAATTTATTCCCCAAGTGGTGAGATTTTGCCTTGATAACTACACTAAAAAGGATGATTGGATTATCGATCCTTTTGCCGGTTCAGGTACGGTGGGTTTAGAGGCTAAACTTTGTCAAAGAAATGCGGTTTTAACTGACCTGAATTATCTTTTAAACCATATTATACCGATTAAGATCACAGAACACCAAGAACCATTGAGTTACTCAGAGTTAGATAAAAAAATCTTAGAAGTTTTTGCCAACGAAGATAAATTTATCCCTCAGTGGTCAAATTTAAATTATTGGTATCCAGAGGAAATTTTAGCAGTTTTACAGAAACTTTGGGCAGGTCAAAAAAGTCTAGAACCTGATTTGTATTCCCAGATCATTCAAGCGGTTTTAGTGAAAGTTAGTAAGCAGTTTTCCTATGCAGAACATACCAAACCTAAATTATTTCAATCTAAATACAAAAAATCAGATATACAGGAACTATTACAAAGAGATTGGCAAGAGGAATTAAAACGAACGATTAAAGAGATGAGTTTTGAAACTTTAACCACCGTCAATCAATATATTGCCATAACTTGGCATAATTGTAATCAGGTGCTTTTTTATGGAGGAGTAGATAGTGCCACTTTTGAGATCGATCAAAATCTAGAGTTAGATTGTTTAATTAGTTCACCCCCCTATCTGCAAGCACAGGAATATATCAGAACAGCAAAACTAGATTTATATTGGTTAGGATATACAGAAAAAGAAGTGCAAAAAATCTCTAAGCTAGAAATTCCCTACCGACAGGCTACCAGATTAATCGAAACCGAAACATTAAATCAGGTGAGATCGAGTTTAGAGAAAGAGAATTTACATAAAATACTCGATTCCTACTTTTGTCACACTATCAATGCTTTAGAAAATGCCACCAGAAAATTAAAACAAGCTGGGAAAGCTTGCATTTTTGTCGGTAATCCGAAAGTGGATGGAATGGAAGTAGAAACTTGGCGAATATTACAGGAATATTTTCAGGAAAATGGCTTTATTTTTAATACCGTCTTTGAGGATAGAATTAAAACTAGACAATTATTCAAATCCCGCAAGAATAAAAATCCTGATGGCATGAAATCCGAATATTTACTGATTTTAGAGAAAAGGTAACTTTCTATTGCTTATGTAGCCCAAACATCCCCTATTTCATCAATGTTTGACCTGTCTGGAATCCTTACCTAATTTTCAAGGCAACTATTGAAGATAAACCCTATATATAAAATTCTTGGCTGATGGAAAGTTAATTATTCAGACCGATTATACTACCGTTAATTATGTTTGTGAAATTAAGACAGGATTAAATCATGATCTAAAATAAGTATCTGATCTCTTTACTATGATTAGCACCTGCGATTTACCGATGGTTTTAGTTGGTGGCGGTGCAGGGAAAATCACGTTAGGTCTGTTTGGTACTTTATAGTTATTTTAAAAGGCTTTCCTATCCCAGAAATCGCCCGATTTACTGATTTATCCGGCGCAACTATCGAGGAATTACAAAAACAGCAGGACAATTAAAGCTTTTAACCGCAAAGGGTGGGGAATTAGGAAAATTTTAACTCATCTCCCCACTCCACACCGATTAACCACGTTTAGCGAGGCGACGCACCACTAAACCGCCCCCTAGTATGCCTAATCCGATAATACTAGAAGGTTCGGGCGTTCTGAATACCTGTACGCGATTGTTGAACGTATCAGCTACATAGATATTACCACCGCCACCGACAGCGATACCGGAGGGGTTATTGAACTGACCGTTCCCCGAACCGAGGCTACCGAAAGCGTACTGGAAGACACCACTGGGGTTGAATACCTGTACGCGGTTGTTGAGAGTATCGGCCACATAGATCTTACCACCGCCATCGACAGTGATACCAGTGGGTGAAAAGAACTCACCGTTCCCCGTACCGAAGCTACCGAAAGTGGACAGCAAGGTACCACCAGAGTCGAACACCTGTACGCTGTTGCTGGCAGTATCGGCTACATAGATATTACCACCGCTACCGACGGCAATACCTTGGGGCATACTCAAATAACCGTTCCCGAAAGCGGACTGGAAGACTCCACTGGAGTTAAACACCTGTATGCGATCGTTGAGCGTATCGGCTACATAGATATTACCACCGCTACCGACGGCGATACCTTGGGGCCAATCGAACTGACCGTTCCCCGTACCGGAGCTACCGAAAGTGGACTGGAAGACACCACTAGAGTTGAATACCTGTACGCGATTGTTGTCACTATCAGCCACATAGATATTACCACCGCTACCGACCGCGATACCGAAGGGGTTATTGAACTGACCGTTCCCCGAACCACCGCTACCGAAAGTGGACTGGAAGACTCCATTGGAGTTAAACACCTGTACGCGGTTGTTGGCAGTATCGGCTACATAGATATTACCACCGCTACCGACCGCGATACCGAAGGGGTTATTGAACTGACCGTTCCCCGAACCACCGCTACCGAAAGCGAAGGAAAAACTGGCCGCAGTGGCACTGGTGGCGATACTAATACATCCGATCGCAGTGGCCGTGACTAGAGAAAAGGATTTGAGCAGAGCCTTTGATAAGCTATGTTTCTCCCCCTCTCCGTGATTGATAACTTTAGATAGGGACATAAAACTTCAGAAAATCTGCTCTTAATATACCCCTTCCTCTAGCAATTGTCAATAAATTCCTCGGAAGACGTGACAAATTTGCCAATATCTATACAATTAGTCCATGGTTAGAATTGAATTTTGCCGATAATGTATTCCGCGCTACGATTCTCTTCGGCAATAGTTACGGCGAATACAGGATGTGAACATCAGCGACCGAGGGTATCCTAGGAGAAACGGAAAGTAATCCCTGACGATGTTTGATAATATTTGTAAATTTATCGCCGAAAACTTCTCCGATGATCTAGCCACTTGGTTATTAGGTTCTCCCCTCTCCTTAACCGTCCTCGACCCGACGGAATTACAATTAGAC
>NZ_SFBY01000045.1:0-9523 GCF_007095505.1 Microcystis sp. M_QC_C_20170808_M3Col | reverse complement strand
GCTATAGTGCGCTCGTTTTCTAATTTGGCTTCAGCGAGGATGCGTGCTGTTTCAGCACGATACTGCTCAACTTCTTCAGCACGGCGATCGCTTTCTAATCTGGCTTGCTCAATCCGGCGATCGCTTTCTCTTAAACGGCGATCAAACTCCTCAGCAGAAGTGCGGAACAATTGGTAAATATCTGCAATTGTTACTGATTCGCTCATCTTTTTTATCTAACCTCTATTCGGCTATTGTATCATAAATTTATGGTTTTGTGAAAGATTGAGGAACCAGGAAACAGTTTCCGACCGGCAAGATGCCTATCCCACGGTGGAGCTAATTTCTCCCTGTGGAGGGCTGATTTTTTCTGTGTTAGAGTGATATTTGAGTGGTCTGAACACAGCTTCAAAAAGATAAAGTCATCATCAAGCTAGGGGTTTAAAGACTGATTTAAGCCAATTGTTTTTATTAGTAAATATTTTCACACTTGATACCAGATAAGTGCCATGGCTCACCCGACTATTCTACGACAATTCGCCATTCATGGAGTTCGTATTCCACACAACCATTCTCGATTAAAGGATCGCGAACTATAATTGCTTGAGCTTCCTCAAGAGAATCGGCCTGAAATAATAACATTCCGCCGCCCCTTTCTGCCCAATAACCGGTTTTTGCTGCTCGTCCTTGGCTAATTAAATCACGCACATAGTCCTTATGGGCGCTGACATAGCGATCGAAGGTAGTTTTATCAACAATGCCTTTTTCTATCTTGACAAACCAGGGCATAAATTCTCAGGAGACTAGGACTGATTAACAACCATATAATTATACCGATTAATCTTGGCATTCAATGGTGCAATGTAACAGAGCTATACAATGAGCTAGAGTTGTTGAAGATTGCTAGAATCGAGATAATATCTTCATTTCTCTACCTTGCTTGTCTCCATGAATCAACCCCAGGGATCTCTATTTTTTATTGCGCTTTTGCCGCCGCGAGAGGTACAGGAAACTGCCACAAAAATCAAGTTAGAGTTTGCAGAAATTTACAATAGTCGTGCCGCCCTGAAATCGCCTCCCCACGTCACTCTCCAAGCTCCTTTCCGGTGGAATTTAGGACAATTACCGGATTTAGAAAGATGTTTAGAGGAATTTGCCCGCTTACACGCTCCTATTCCCCTAATTCTCCAGAATTTTGCCGCCTTTAAACCGCGAGTCATTTATATTAATGTCCAGAAAACCCCAGAATTATTAACCCTGCAAAAACGGCTTTTACAGCAGCTAGAATCTTCCCTGAATATCATTGATAATGCCTCAAAAAGCCGAGCTTTTGCGCCCCATTTAACCGTTGGCTTCCGAGATTTAACTAAAGATAATTTCTGGAAAGCTTGGTCAAAATATGCTAATCAAGAGCTATTTTTTGAGGTGATGATCGATGAAATTACCCTCCTAATTCATAACGGTAAGCACTGGGAAATTTATCGGCAATTTTCTCTATAATCCAGACCCTTGCAGGTTTCTATCTAGGGTTTGCGGCAAAAAGTCTTTTAGTGGGGACAGGGTGTAGGGTGTGGAGTGTGGGGTGTGGGGTTTTAACCATTTTGAGGTGGTCAATTACCTAATTTTCAGGGAAAAAGTGCCTGAAATTTCTCCCCCGATCACTCCAATGTCAGGCACTTTTTGAGGTCAAAAAAGTCCAAAAGTGTTATCCGACAAGGTTTTTAGATTTATTCAACAGACCCTATCTACAGAGGAAGGGGTTCTATTGACACTCTGCGCGCTAAAGCGACGCAGATTCTAGCACAGAATTAGACCAAAATCTAATTCTGATGGGCATTGTCAAGATGCCTCTAGTAACTCTGCTCAAATCTAATTTAAGCATTGTCTTTACTTTTCTTAGAATATTTGCGCCGCCGTTACAATCGGCATTGACTAACCAATTATCAGCAGTACGATATAAACCGCGCTTAATTCGTTTTCCTGAAGACTGCCACCCGTCGGGTTTTTCACCATATTTAGGTAGCTCATCATTGTCCAAAAAAGAAGCTTTTGAAGTATAACTTTCTTCCGTCTCAACAAACTTAATGTCGTATTGTTCGCCAAGTTGAGCAATTCTTTCCTTAAGTTTAGCTGTGGGAATTTGTACAAACTTTTGATTATTTTTCGCCCCCATATTTGACTCGTTTTTCTGACCTTGATTCCAGCCAAAAACAATAGTACCAATACCATGGATAAGACAATGATTGATTACTATTCTGGCTGCTTTATTAACGGCATCTCTCATTTGTTGATTACGTTTTTCGGTGACATGAGCTAAAGTTCTTGACCAAAATCCTTTAGGTTTTCCTTCTTTCAATGTCGCTATTTGTTTGTTGTACCATTGGTTAACCGATTTAAGATGTTTTCCATCAATAATAAAGCTGGTTTCAATATTAGAAACACAAGTTAACCAATTATTTAATCCGTGATCTATCCCTAGTACCTTGGTTGAGTCAAGATGCGTCGGTAGGCTTTGCCCCTCTTTGAGTTCACAATGTATTTGTTGATCAACAAATTCTGCATAAAGACAAGTATTTCTAGGAACTATTCTGACTTATTTAATTAATTCCCATTTTAAATTAACAGGAAAAGGCAGAAAAAATTCTGTTAATCCAAACCACGCTCTAACTTGCTCTCCTAGAGGGAACCTTATTTTGCCCTCGATTAACTTTAACCATTTTTTAGGATAAGTAACCGTAAACAATCCTCGGCTTTTACGATACTTCGGGACATTAGGCTTTTGATTTAACTCTCCTTTAATAGACTTTTTTAAAAGTTTCTTAAAAGATTTAAAGGATTCACCAACATTTAAGCAAGTTTGCTGCATTGACGAAGCATATCCAGCCTTAAAGTGAGGATTAAACTTCATTTCTTTTGTCAGAGCAAATCCAGTAACAATCTTACCCGTCTTCAACCAAATTTGACGAGCATAATAAACAGAACAATTGTATAAACTATTCGACTCACGACATAGATATTCAATAATTGCTCTTGTCTCTTTGTCTGCTTTAATTAAAACCTGCTGGCATCCAAACAATTTAATTTACTCCTGCTAACGGAATAATATTCATGTTAACCTATTGGTTGTCTCCTGTCAAGCTATCAACCAGTATATATGAGAAAAGATTCGTTTGGATATAGACACAACAACCATTCGGTAGGGCTTGCAACTATTCACTTAGTTTGGATTCCCAAACGTCGTAAGCCAGTGCTAAGGGGCGACATTAAACTAAGATTAGCAACAATCTTGGAATCGGTTGCATCTGATAAAGGTTGGATTATTAAGGCTAAAGAGATAGCCCCAGATCCTGTTCACTTGTTAGTAGAATATGATGAGAAAACAGCTATATCTGAAGTGGTCAAGGCTTTTAAAGGAAGAAGTTCAAGAATGCTAAGAGAAGAATTTCCAGAATTAACAAAACTACCCTCTTTTTGGACAAAAAGCTATTTTTATGACACTTCTGGTAAAGTTAGTACAGCAAAAGTAATGGCTTATATTAATGACCCACATCATGACAGACATTAGGACGGCGGATAAATCCGCTCGCGTCGCTTTTCCGCCCCGTGTTGAAACGACGGGGCTACCAAGCTCCCGTCTTTTTTCGTGTTAAAATAGGAGAGAGCAGTTTTTAAAGCTTTCAGGCTTTTTTGCGATATTTTAACCTATAGAGCGATTTTATGGCGACTCCGCCGCCCTGAAACCTATGTTACTCAAAAATCCCCCGAAAATCTCCCCCAACCTGATCAAACAGCTAGAAGCGATTCTTGGCAAAGATGGAGTCATCCGTCGCAAAGATGAATTATTAACCTACGAGTGCGATGGTATCACAGGATACAGACAAAGACCCGCTCTTGTGGTACTGCCCCGCAGCACCGCAGAAATTGCGGCGGTGGTGAAACTCTGTCACGATAACGAGATTGCCTGGGTAGCGAGGGGTGCGGGAACGGGCTTATCGGGAGGGGCGTTACCCTTAGAAGAGGGGATTCTCATCGTCACGGCGCGGATGAATCAGATTCTGGGGGTTGATTTAGATAATCAAAGGGTGGTGGTACAGCCCGGGGTGATTAATAATTGGGTGACGCAAGCAGTAAGCGGGGCAGGATTTTATTATGCACCGGATCCCTCTAGTCAAATTATCTGCTCGATCGGCGGTAATGTGGCAGAAAATTCTGGCGGGGTTCACTGTTTAAAATACGGTGTGACTACCAATCACGTTATGGGCTTAAAAATCGTCCTTCCCGACGGTTCAATTATCGATGTGGGGGGTGCGGTACCGGAACAGCCGGGCTACGATTTAACCGGTTTATTTGTGGGTTCCGAGGGAACTTTAGGCATCGCCACGGAAATCACCTTAAGAATTCTGAAAACTCCCGAGTCTATCTGTGTTTTACTGGCTGATTTTACCAGTATCGAGGCGGCGGGCCAAGCGGTGGCGGATATTATTAAATCAGGAATGATTCCGGCGGGGATGGAGATTATGGATAATCTCAGTATTAACGCCGTGGAAGACGTGGTGGCTACGGGCTGTTATCCCCGGGATGCCGAGTCAGTTTTATTAGTGGAATTGGATGGTTTAGGGGTAGAAGTAACCAGGAATAAGCAGTGGGTTGCCGAGATTTGCCGTCAAAATGGGGCGAGAAATATCACCACGGCTAATGATGCCGAAACCCGCTTTAAACTCTGGAAGGGCAGAAAAGCGGCTTTTGCGGCGGCGGGGAAAATTAGCCCTAATTATTTTGTCCAAGATGGGGTGATACCGCGGACTCAATTGGTGTCTGTTCTTCAGGAAATTAAGGCTTTAAGTGAAAAATACGGTTATAAAATCGCCAATGTTTTCCACGCTGGTGATGGCAATTTACACCCGTTGATTCTCTACGATAATAAGGTAGAGGGGGCCTGGGAAGAAGTGGAGGAATTAGGCGGTGAAATTCTCAAACTTTGTGTGCGGGTTGGGGGCAGTTTATCGGGCGAACATGGTATCGGCATCGATAAAAATTGTTATATGCCCGCCATGTTCAACGAGATTGACTTAGAAACTATGGGCTATGTGCGGGATTGCTTTAATCCCAAAGGTTTAGCTAATCCGGGGAAATTATTCCCCACCCCGCGCAGCTGTGGAGAAGCCGCTAATGCCAAAATGCAAGGGTTTGGGGGGGTGGATGTGTTTTAGGTTATCGGCAGTAATATATCTCTTGCAGAAATCAAAAATCTTCCAAAAGAAAAGAGACAACTTCCTATCCATAAAACCTAAGATTATGTCAAATTTATCTGAGTTCTTAGATATTTTGACCTGATAGCGGTTCGAGAACTTACTTTTGCAGGAGGTCTAAAGATTTTTCTGACTGATTACTGATTACTGATTACTGATGACTGATTACAGTCCACCTTGGGATCCTAGGGGCAGATTGATATTAGAGGGGAAAACCGGGAGTTGTCTTTCCAGAAAGCGTTGAGTGATTAATTCTCGGAAAATCTCTAGATCTTTTTGCCATTGTCCCAGATATTGTTTGAGCAGATTTAATCGATCGCCGCCCTCGGCCAGATTATAGTTAAAGTTACCGGCAAATAATAGCGCCGCTAAGGTTTTGCCATCGGGTAATTGCAATTTTGCCTCGTTAATCGCCACGGATAGCTGAGAGGTTTCTAACTGATAAAGTAGATTGATGCTGGCTTGTAGGGGGGCCGTACCGAAATTGTGCCAGGAACCGGGGGCGAGAAGAGTTTCGGTGATATATTTTTTAGCGGCATCGGGGCTACTAGGGAGAGGAACAATACTTTTTGGGGCGATACCCAGGGCTTGATATTCGGCCAAAGGGAGTTTATCTAGATATAAACCGACAATTTCTGGCAGTTTCAGGTTCAGGCTATCGGGAGAGTTAATCATCTCCACAAAGGTAATTTTCCGGGGTTGGGCGACGATGCTGATACCATTTTGAAAATTAACTTGAGCGTAATTAGGATTGAGTACCGGCTGGCCATTTAATTCCCAGTCAGGGGGAACTATTCCCGAATATTTGAGGAAATCAACCGTTAGCATGGCGGGATTGAGGCTTTTGGCTGTAATTGCGATGGAAAGTTCTTGTATTTCCCGCAAACTAGCCAGAGGTTGATTGGAGTTATTGTCAGTGGTGGCAATCATCAATTTTCTCCTTGGATATTTAAGTTTTGTCTATAGGGTGACAGTTAAATTATTCCGGGTCAATTACCTAATTTTCAGGGAAAAAGTCCCTGAATTTTCCCCCCGACCACTGCAAGGGCTGGCACTTTTTGAGGGGAAAAAAGTCTAAAAGTCTTCTACAACAAGGTTTTTAGATTTATTCAGCAAACCCTAGATAAGTATTACTCAATTCTTTCACGGCTAATTCATAGAACCTCTGACCGTGTTCGGGAGTCGCTAAAGCAGGATTGGAACCCATACGACCATCGGGGTAGTTTTGGCGAAAATTAGCCGCACCGTAAATACCATGACCAGAAGCCACTTTTTCGGATAAAAAGGCGTTTTTAAGACTCTCAGGGTAAAGATACTGAGTTAACGCCACTTCGCTTGGTGTAGCGTGGGAACCCTCCTGATCTCCATACAATTCTTTGGCTAAAAGATAAACTTCTCGCACCATAAACCAATTGGCCACTTGACATTTAACCTCGTTTGTGTTAGGTAAATTAAGGGAATCCAAATGATAATAGGTTTCCGCAAAAGCGGCTTTTAGGGTAGCAATATTACCCCCGTGACCATTAATAAAGAAAAATTGACGAAAACCGGCTCTAGCTAAACAAGTTACATAGTCGAGGATTACTTGAATCAAAGTGCTAGGACGAAGGCTAATTGTACCGGGGAAAGCCGTATGATGTAGGGCCATACCAACATTTAAGGTGGGTGCTACCATTGCTTGTACCTGTTTCCCCACTCCTTTAGCGATCGCCTCCGCACATAGAGCATCTGTACCAATCAGTCCCGTCGGCCCGTGTTGTTCCGTGGAACCGATAGGAATAATAATTCCCTGAGATTGTTCTAGATAGGATTCCACCTCTAACCATGTAGATAACTGTAATAACATTCGGCTCCAGCCTTCCAAGACGAGTGCAGGTTGACAAATTGAGATAAAATTAGGACGAATAATCAAGTATTTTTATGTTAACCCTTGACAACCCCCCCTTGTCGGCGAGTACGAATTTCGTTCCCAATCATCGGATTTTAATCGTTGAAGATGAAGAAGTGATTCGGGATATGATTATTTTGGCTTTGGAAGAAGAAGGTTACGAGGCGCTCGGTGTTAGTGATGGTCGCGCTGCCCTAGAACTACTGCAAAGTCAAGAATCTAATCACGGTGAATCTCGTTTTGATTTGGTCGTTTTGGATTTAATGTTACCGCAAATCAACGGTCTTGATATCTGTCGTCTGTTGCGCTATCACGGCAATATTATCCCGATTTTAATCTTAAGTGCTAAGGCCAGCGAAACCGATCGAGTTTTGGGTTTAGAAGTGGGTGCCGATGATTATCTGACTAAACCCTTTAGTATGCGCGAATTAGTCGCTCGTTGTCGCGCTCTCATTCGTCGTCAAGGATTTACTTCCCTAGCTGCCGCTCCCGTGCGAAAATTCCGCGATGTTCTTCTCTATACCCAGGAATGTCGGGTGACGGTGCGAGATGAAGAAATTAACCTTTCTCCTAAAGAATTCCGTCTCCTCGACCTATTTATGAGTTATCCGCGCCGAGTTTGGTCAAGAGATCAATTAATTGAACAAATTTGGGGACCGGATTTTTTAGGAGACACTAAAACCGTCGATGTTCACATTCGCTGGTTACGGGAAAAACTGGAAATCGATCCCAGTCAACCAGAATACCTGATTACTGTACGCGGTTTCGGTTATCGTTTTGGCTAGGTGAGCGATTATATTTTCAAGTTTAGCGATCGCCGCTTGCTGGGATAATGACTATTTTCGCTTTTATTTTCGGAGTAGTTTTAGGTTTGAGTATTTGTTACTGGCAAGTCTCACGCTTAAATAGAGAGTTAAAGCGAACCCTGAGCGCTCTCTCGGATTCGGTGGATTTGTCGGCCTCTTTTCCCGTTACCTCCCTGGTGCGTCGAGAATTACAGTTTCTCTCCCAAAGTCTGCAAGAGCGAGAAAAGAGCTTAGAAATTCAGAAATCCTTGCTAGAACGAGCGCCGATCGCCTATCTTCATATAGATGCCGATAATCGACTGCTCTGGTGCAATCAACAGGCAATTACCCTCTTAAAACTCGATCGCTGGCAACCGGAGCAAGTGCGTCTGCTGCTGGAATTAGTGCGCTCCTACGAATTAGATCAATTAATTCAAGAAACTCGCCAAAAACAGAGTCCACAGGTGCAAACTTGGACTTTTTACCCGACTAATTATCCTGTCACCCCCATTAGCGATCGCCAAGTGATTGCTCCTAAATCGATTGCCTTGAAGGGTTACGGTTATCCCTTGCCAGAAGGTGAAATCGCTGTATTTATCGAAAATAGACAGCCTTTAGTGGAATTATCGCAAAATCGCGAGCGAGCTTTCTCTGACTTAACTCACGAGTTACGCACTCCCTTAACCTCCATTTCTCTCCTTACCGAAGCTTTACAGAAACGCCTCCAAGCTCCCGAAAGACGCTGGTTAGAACAAATGGGGAAAGAAGTGGAGCGTTTGAGCCAATTAGTGTGCGATTGGCTAGAAATCAGTCAATTACAAGCGGATGCGGGGCGATATTTACAATACCAGATGATTAATCTACAGGAGCTAATCACCACCGCTTGGCAGACTGTCACCCCTTTAGCGGACCAAAAACAGATTAGCTTAGATTATTCCTCTCCGGTGGATTGGACGCTGGAAGTTGATCACTCTCGTCTGCTGCAAGTTTTCCTGAATCTCTTTGATAATGCCATTAAGTATAGTCCCGATCAGGGAAAAATATGCCTAGAAATTCGAGAAATATCCGATACTATCGGGGAAAAATGGCTGAAAATTGACGTTATCGACAACGGGAAGGGATTTAACGAAGCGGATCTACCCTACGTTTTTGATCGCCTCTTTCGCGGTGATCCTTCCCGCACCCGTCAAAAACAAGGCACAAAGGATTATAGTACCGGTTTAGGTTTATCGATTGCTAAAGAGATTATTCAAGCCCATGGCGGTTCGATCGTCGCTCAAAATGATCCTAACACCGGTGGCGCTCGCCTACAAGTCACTCTGCCCCGTCAAAAAAATTAGGTGAGGTGATGGGTGTGGGGGTGTTGGGGTTTTAGGGTTTTAGGGTTTTAGGGTGTTGGGGTTTTAGGGTGTTGGGGTTTTAGGGTTTTAGGGTTTTAGGGTGTTGGGGTTTTAGGGTGTTGGGGTTTTAGGGTTTTAGGGTTTTAGGGTTTTAGTTGAATTCCCCCATTTCCCCATTTCCCCATTTCCCCATTTCCCCATTTCCCCATTTCCCCATTTCCCCATTTCCCCATTTCCCCATTTCCCCATTTCCCCATTTCCCCATTTCCCCATTTCCCCATT
>NZ_SFBY01000449.1:0-2984 GCF_007095505.1 Microcystis sp. M_QC_C_20170808_M3Col | reverse complement strand
ATATGGACGTTTACGACCAGCGATGCTAGGGTCAAGCTGAAACATCTTTATCCTGTGTTTGAGGAGGAGGAATCGGGAGAATCTATTGCACCAAATTAGCTGAAACAGTCCACTAGGGTCTGCTGAAAAAGTTTTTGCCGCAAACCCTACTTAGATTCAGGTTTCTTAGCGTCTTTTTCTGGGGTATTAGCGGCGGGATTTGGGGCTATTGTCGCAATTTGGGCGGCCATTCTTGTCATTGCTTGACCTTGGGCGAATTCCTGCTGTAGTTGTTCGCTAGAAGAAACCAAACGACTTAAACCCTGAATTAAGCGGATAATTTCCTGTCGCAGTTGCGGATTACCGGTAATTTCATCCACATCCGAGGTGATTTTCTGAAGATTGACAAAAGCAGCGCGAGAGGAGTCGAGGAGTTGCTGTAGGGTGACAACAGTGGCAGGATCGGAGAGATAAGCGGTAAAGTTGCCTAAATTTTCGCTTAATTTAACAGCATTTGCCGAAATAGTGTTTAAATTCTCGATAATTTGGCTTTTCTGCACTTGCGTCAGGATGGGATCTAAAGCAGCGAGAGTAGTTTGTAGGCGATCGCTAGTAGTTTTGATACTATCGAGAGTGGCAATTAAACGATTTTGATTAGCTGCCAAAAAAACCCGCAGTTCTTCGGTAGTTTGGCCCACCAAAAGCAGCGTTTTTCGGGCCTCCACTAGAGTAGCGTCTAAATTTCTCAGGCCGCCACTTCCCTGTAAACTTCTCAGTAAAGTAGTCGCTTCCTGACTCAATCCCCCGACACCGGAAAGATCACTAGAAAGGCGATCGAGGGAACCGGATACTTGGGGTAAGGATTCTAGAGATCTCATCCCCGAATTAAGTTTACCTAGAGTACCGCTGCGACGAACCTCGCTTAAAGCGGTGGTTGCCTCACCACTAAAGCGATCGAGTCCCCCCAAGGCATTAGCAGCGCGTTGGGTAAAGGAACGAAATCCGGCCACCATATCGGGATCACTAACTAGATTAGAAATTCTCAGTAAAGATCTGATCAAGGTATTGACATTTAGCGCCGATTGCCCTTGTAAACGGGAACCGTTACAGATAATCACTTCCCCATTGCAGTTAGGACTCAAAGGGGGTTCTTTGATACCACCGACGGGTAAAGCTTGCAGGGGAGTAATATCGATCGTGGTTTCACCCACTAAACCAGATTGAATGGCTTCGATGAGGGAATTACTGGGAATTAGGCGATCTGCGGGCGAAATCTCCACTTCTACGGCGACTCCCTCCGGTTCTGGGGTAATTGCCGTCACTTGCCCGATTCTCACTCCCCGATAACCGACGCGGGTTCCCACCATCATGCCACCCACATTAGGAAAAAGGAAGGTGACTCGATAACTGCGTCCCCCGAAGCTAAAATTACTTAACCAGGCGATAAACCAGATTAATATTCCCCCCGATGCCAGTAACATTAAACCGATACCACTTTGCCGCAGAGTTGGGGAAATCCCTCGTTGTGAACCGCCAGCTTCCATAAATAATTACTCCTCATCTCTAAAAAGTATCTCACTTTAAAAGGCACAATTCTTAAAAGTCCTCGAAGCCTTACGATTAAGGTGCAAGCTAACGCTTGAAATCATATTAAAAGGCACTCTCGGACTAGGATTAGGTTTAGACCCTAACCCCATTCCCCCCGCAATAGCGGGTAGGATGCGATTAGGCTAAATAGGAATATCGTCATCAACCAGATCAAAGTTTGCAAAGTTTGGTTCCCAGTCTTCCAGGTAGAATTCGCTGTTGCTCGCTTCTACCTCCTCCCTGGTGGGAACATCTTCATGGTTCGCTTGTCGTCCCTAAACTCATCTTCCCAGTTTAAAGTCTGACTCCAAAGAACCTGTTTTAGCGCGATTATATCATCGCCTTCAACCGCAATGACATAATCGCCTAACATTTTCAGAATTAATCTGTTTTCTTCTGGATTAACAAAATAAACATGATTTAAATTAATCCAGTAATTTTGACCTGAATCACTTCCATAATAAAAATTAGCCATTGCCTACCTCAACAGTAGTAAATTCAACGATTTCTTGCTGTCTGTCTAAAACGATAATGTGAATTTTAGCTTGTCTTAAATAGGCTAATATTGCTGCTTTATGTAGCTCGCTTAAGCATCCAAACTCGATTAAGTCAATCATGGCATCTAAACTATTCTCGATGCCATAATCGCCTATTGTTTCCTTAAGTTGATTACTCATGATAAAATTGCTAAATTGGTTTAACCGAATCCCCGATTTTAGGATTCTCAAATGTCTTTAGGTAATCGGATTCAATCGTAGCTTTATTTTCCTCTACGCTGATAACCCGTCCACTCCCCTTGAGAATTTCTAGATATTCCCATCGACCTTGAATTTTTTCCATGGTTGGTTCCTACACTAACATTCGCCGTCCTACTTGGATGTTGTTTCGTTTTCCCTGGTTCATGACTAACTGATAGGGACTAATAATATCAATTATTTGAGCGGGGAAAGTGCCTTTAGGCGATAATAATACTGTCATCGCTACACCCGTCAATAAGGAACCCAGTCATCGACATTAACTAACTTGCCATTGTCGAAAAAATATAATAGGACTTACGCATTGACAGAATTTCTGTAGTATGCCTTTGAACTTCAGACTATGGCTTCCAAGTTATTGAGGTCAAGGAAGTTGGATGCTAAATTATTGACAATAAAAGAGCGGATGACCTCAGTAAATAACTCCCTTTGTCAGGAATACCAATTTCGTAACAATAACCAATAACCAGTTTTTTATCCTTTGCATATTGCCAAATTTCCGTATCCCTTGGACTTCTACCTAAAACCGAAACATGAATGATCGGTAAAGATGGAGTAAACAGGATTTTAGCTGGTAAATTTTCATCAAAGAAAAAACCATTCATGCAATTTTTCTGACTTCATAGTGATTCGCCATCAATCTTGCTGCAAATTGCATACAGG
>NZ_SFBY01000448.1:0-3098 GCF_007095505.1 Microcystis sp. M_QC_C_20170808_M3Col | reverse complement strand
ACGACCAGCAAAGAAATTAGTGAAAGCTGTTTGTAGGTGTCTTAACCCTTGTGGTAAAGGTACACAGCTTACTTCATTGAGAAAGTCTAATTCTTCTTGCTTTTTCCAATCGGTTAGCACTGAAGAAGTTTCAGTATATCCTACTCTTTCTTGTCTTTCGTACCATGCTTGTGTTCTGAGATGGAGAGCTTTATTGTAAACCAATCTTACACAGCCCAAAGTGCGCCGCAATAGGGACTCTTGTTCGGGTGTGGGGTAAAATCGGAACGAGTAGGCTTTTTCCATGTCTCACATTTTAGCATATATTTGGTAAATGCGCTAGTATTTAACGGTAAAGCCGTCGTAGAACGACGGGGTTTCAGACCCAAAATTTTCGATGATCGCTCCTTTACTTATCGAGATTTGCTGCCGTTTGTCCTCAATGACGACGGGAAAACGCTGATGGTTTTAGACTCAGATGGCAAAACCTATCTCACCTTAGACCCCACTGGCAAGCCTCAAACAACGGCTTATCAATGTTTCTCACTGCAAATTCTGCGAACCTTTAAGCCCAACGCTCAATCCAGTATGAGCTTAGATAACTGGACTTATTTACAAACCAAACAAAATCCAGAATTAAAGAATTTTTTATCCGAGTTTGGCTTCAAACAATTGAGCGACTGGGCGCTACTCAATCGCACTCGCTCGAAACAATTGGAACAACTGGCAGAACGAGATCGCCACTTGATTGCAGCCTTCCACGCTGTCTATCGTCGAGACAGGCATCAGCAACACCGGGGTACGAAACGCTGTCTAGATCCCACATCAGTACAACTTCAAGAGATGGTGACTTATTTAAAAGCACGAAATATCACAATTCAGCCCAACCAATTGATCACAGAACTGCGAAGAGTGGCACTACAACTTAGACAATTTGACCTTTGGAGCCATCGAGAACCGTTAGAAGTTGAAGAGCCAGAGACAGGCGATCGCCTGATTCGCTCAGAGCTGCCACAGGATATTGCCAGTGAATGTGATGTGGAGCAGCAAGAGCAACAAGAAATGTTGGAATTCTTCCACAAACAGCTTCAACTTGCCTTAGTTCATTCCATTAAGCAGGCAATTAGCGATCGCATTACTTATTTAAAAAAAAGCAAAGGGTATGCCGCTTTCGCCGATCGATTTATTCCAGGATCACACCTCTATTATTCTCAGGGCATCGCACTGAAAGAGATTGCTGATTTATTAAAAATGTCTGGTTGGGCGCAAGCAAGACGGGTGTTGAATCCGGGAGAGTTAATTAACACTGTTCGGACGTTGACAATTCGCCAAGTGCTTGAACAAATGCTTAAGAAAGCTGAAGAGAAAGGACTGACTGATCTTCCCCCTCAACCCGATTATCTAGAAAATTTAGCGAAGCAAATCGAGTCCTTGGCGGATGCGGAAATATTTCAGGCAGCGTTTGAAGAAATTCAATCGGGAAAGAATCGTCTGATGAAAAGTCTATATGCTCAACAGCTTTGCTTTTACTTAGAAGAGTACACAAAGGTTTCACAAGGAGTTTCGTAATGTTTAGTTTAAGAGCGATCCCACCAGGTTTAAATCTGAGGCGACCTGAAGCCATTGGGATTGAACCAGAACAGTTGGAGCGGGCGCTAGTTAATCCCTTAGTCAATCCCTCAGTCAATGAAGCGGGTCAGTGGCAACTCTACCTGAATGCGCTGGCACTATTGGGTTTTGAGCAATGGCTACAGGAACGCGCTTCATCACACCTGATCGATCGAACTCAATGTATCAATCAGATCGGGGCTGTTTACAACCTTAAAATTGATGAATTTAAGCTGAATTTAATTGTCAAAGAGCAGGTGCTGGATGAAGTAGCGGAAATCCCCAGAGAAGCGATCGAACAGCCGGCTCTTGTCGCTCATTTCTATGTCCTGCTTGAGGTCTGTGAAGAGCAGCAGCGGTTAATGATTCGAGGCTTTTTGCGATATGACCGACTCAGGAATTATTGCCATCGGGTCAGTGATGGTTTACAAAACGATTATTATCAAATTCCCCTATCTGTTTTCGATCCTGAACCCAATCATTTATTGTTCTACTGTGATTTTCTAGAACCTGCCTCAATACTATTGCCCGTCATTTCAACGGAGCATACCGCAACGCCTGAAGCAATCTCTGAAACCACATTAACGGCTTCTCAAGAAACTCCTATCCAGTTAGGACAGTGGATACAGGGGGTCTTTGCAGCAGGATGGCAAGCGCTCGACGATCTGTTTAGTTCAGAAGTCCATCTTGCTTGGAGTCCTCGCAATCAGAGAGAGGGTGCAAAACGCGGCAAGCTTATTGACTTGGGGATGGAGTTGCAAGGACAGAGAGTGGTCTTGTTGGTGAATGTTACAGAAGAAGCCGATAATCAGCTATCTGTACTGGTTCAGTTACATCCGGCCGGTGAGGAGCGATATCTGCCACCCCAGATCAAGTTAACGTTGCTTTCTCAGGCAGGCAAAAAGCTTCAAGAAGTCCAGTCTAGAACGCAAGATAACTATATTCAACTAAAATCTTTTAAAGGTCGATCTGGAATCCCTTTTAGTATTGCGCTTAGTCTCGGTGACATCTACCTCCGCGAAAATTTTGAACTCTAGGCGTTGGGGTATCATGGGCGTTTTCTCTCCAGGCAAAACTACCTTACAGGGGATAAAATTTATGGAGTTATTGAAAGAGCCAAACTTTCGTTCTATCCCTAGGAGCGTTCCCCATGACGGCAATTGCGATCGATGACACCGGAAAACTAGAAATTCCTCTAGAAATCCGTCAACAACTCGGCATCACCACAGCCCAATCCCTCAATCTTGAGGTTAGACAAGGCTGTATCATCCTACAACCCTTGGAGCAAGAAGCTAAAGTCCAACGTCAAGGCAGTGCCTTAGTGCTAGAAACCCCGTCCCTCGGCAATCTTGATACCCTTATCGAAAATTTGGGTTAAAACCCCGTCCTTTTAGGACGGCTTTAAGCTACAATGGAAAAAGCGATAACCAAGCTAAAAACTGAACCTTGACCACAGATAGTAAGGGGTTTCGTTCAGAAAAGACTTCAAATTCGGCCTTGAACGAGTAAAA
>NZ_SFBY01000447.1:0-10504 GCF_007095505.1 Microcystis sp. M_QC_C_20170808_M3Col | reverse complement strand
AAACTCGATCGCTTTTTGGTATTCTCCTAGGGAATAGTAAACAGCGCCTAAATTATTGTAGGAATTCCCTTCACCCCCCCGATCACCGATTTCCCGTGTGATTGCTAAGGACTGTTGATGAAACTCGATCGCTTTTTGGTATTCTCCTAGGGAATGGTAAACATTGCCTAAATTATTGTAGGATTTCCCTTCACCCCCCCGATCACCGATTTCCCGTGTGATTGCTAAGGACTGTTGATGAAATTCGATCGCTTTTTGGTATTCTCCTAGGGAATTGTAAACATTGCCTAAACTGGTGAGGGATGCGGTATATTTCCAGTTGGTTTGCTCCTCCTGTTGTTGGTAAACAGTGACTAATTCAAGGTAATAATCCGCTAGGGTTTGATAATAACCCCGTCGGGTGAGAAAATCATCGATAGCACGGAGAATATCAAAAGCATTGTCGTACTCGGTTAACTGATAGCGATGATAGAAAATTTCTAGGTAAGGTTGCACATCGTTGAGGATTTCCCAGGAGTCGGGTTGAGCAATAGAAAGATAATAGGCGATCGCTTTTTGGTGTAATTCCCTTTGATCGCCGGCTTTGTATTGTGCATATTCCCAAACTAAAGGCTGAAAACTAAAAATTCGCTGGCGATTTTCCTCTTTTTCTTCTAATAATGATCGTCGCTGCAATTCTCGTAAATCTGCCGTGATCTCGGACAGTGCGCTCTCCGGGTAATTATCCATCACCGCTTTAGCTGCCGGAGAATCAAATTCTCGACGATAAATGCTGGTTTTAGTGAATAATTCCTGCTGTCTTTGGCTAAGTCGCTGAAAACTAGCATCCAAAACTAAAGCAATTCCCACTGTCTCTTGACGATGGCTACCCATCACCTGCGGATCGCTCAAAAGTTGTGATAAATTTCCTAATCCCAAATCCGCTAACCTTTCTAAACTGGGGTTTTGCGGAAATTCTGCTAAGAGCAAATCCGCCACCAATCGCAATAGTAATGGATGCCCATCCACCCGTCGAGAAAAGTTCTCTATATCCCCTGTTATTTGCGATTCTGCTAACAATTGCGCCCCTTCAGGTGGTTTCAAACCTTTTAGCTCAATCCAATGGTTAAAACCCCTAGTTTTTGGCTTTTCTCTGGTGGTGACTATAATTTTGCTAGTGTCCCCTTTTTCTATCCAAGCGGTGAAAAACTGCTGATAAAATTCATTATTCCAAGAACCATCTTCCCCTAATAAACTCTCTAGATTATCGATAATAATTAGGTGGCGATGCCGTTGCAATTGCCTGATTAAAGCTTCCTGTAATTGTGTTTCTTTTTCGGGGACGGGATAACCAAATTCCCTCAGGACTTGGCGAGCTAAACCACTAAATCCGCCCGGATTTCCCGCTTCCCACCAAAAGCGTTTTGGGAATAAATCTTCATCGTCCTCTAGGGAAGGAGCGAGGGTAATTTTCTCCTCAAAAATTTTACTAGCTAGGGTAGATTTTCCAATTCCCCCAACTCCTTTGATGCCAATCATCGCAACATTTTTATTATTAAACCACTGCTTAATTTTGGTGATTTCCTCCTCTCTTCCCGGCCAATGGACGAGCCTTTTTCGAGCATCTCCTCCCTTGAAAATACCCAGCGATGGAGTTTCCAAACGGTTTAAAAGTTCCTCGGAAACTATGACATTTTTAGCCTCGATTTTGGCAATTTGAATTAACTTTGATTGATCCTGTGCTGTTCCTGAGAGGTTAATATCTTTGGGATTAGTTTCTGAAGTCATGAGAAAAATTGGGTTTTTGTTGAGATAAAAACTAGGATTTAGAAATTAACTGTATCGGCCTCGATTTTTCCTACCTGTTTAACGGTACTGTTATCATAAGCTGTGGCATTCATGGCGATATTTTCTTGATTGCCACTGTTGATAACTTGTTTAATTTGTTGTGCTAGGGTTTGGATTTCTTGGGCAAAATTGGGGTCTTTGAGCATTTCTACCTGTAAAAAAGGAACCACTTGTTGTTCAATCATTGCCTCGGATTTGGTTTGTTCTGCTGCCGCTAAAACCTTGGCTGCGGTGGGTTCCTTTTGTAACTTTTGCTTAATTTTTTGCCACAATTCTACACCTTTATCCATTGCTCCTTCCGTTAATTTACCGATAACAGCTTCAAAGGCGATTTTAGCGATTTCGGCGGCGGCTAATTCTGCTAACATAATCATCAATTGCGAGAATTTTTCGCCATTCTAGCACAACTATTTTTTTTAGGGTAAAATTGGTTCTCCTATCCCAATTGTCTCGTGGCTAGGTTCTCAGCTGTACTGCATCTAAACTGCATATTAGAAATATTACTACAAATGCTCAAACTTCCTCTCTAGTCTTAACCAGCAATTTAGATAATGAAAACCAGATAAAATCTCAAGTTGAAGCAGGGAATGACGGCAAAGTTGTGGCGATTGATCTTGAAAATCGATACAGGTTTTAATGGTTAGCTTTCACTACCACCAAACCTGATCAATCAGCTAAATCTGAAATGGAAAAGACGAGGACGTGCTATTCTTGGTGATGGTAGCGAATGCGTTTTTAATATTTACTAAGCATCGATAGTCTGGGATGGAGTTTTTCTAACAATTCCAATCGATGAAGCAGATTCAGATCCCCTTATTGGTATGTCGTTGATGGAGGGTTATCAACTGATCGTTCAAGTCTTTGAAGGAGGCAATGTACAGCTTCAAAAAGTAAGAACTGTCTAACAAATCACGACACCCGACCCTATGCTAGACTAATCATATCATCCAAAGCTACTGACGGCGGGTGAGTTAAACCGTTAGATGGCAAAAGTAGAAAAAGTAGTAAAATAGCTCAATACCCGTAAAACATGAACAAAACATGACTACTCTATTGCAAAAAGCATTCACAGAAATCCAGAAACTGCCAGAGCATCTTCAAGATGAACTTGCTCAACAATTGCTGCAAGATATTGAAAGTGAATTAAAATGGCAGAAAAGCCTTTCCAACGAGGATCTGGAATTGGGAGCTTTAATAACAATGGCACAGGAAGCTCTGATAGAAGAACAAGAGGGGAGAACAGAAGATAAAGGCTTTGGGGAAGAATGAAGTCAGCCAGAACCAAGAGGTTTCGTCAACTTTTTCTAAGTTTGCCGCAAAGGGTACAAGAAACAGCCAAGAAAAATTACGAGATTTGGAAAGAAAATCCATTTCACCCCAGCCTAGAGTTCAAAGAGGTGAAACCAAGAGAAAAAATCTGGTCAGTCAGAGTCGGCATTGGATGGCGAGCATTAGGAATTAAGAAGTCAGACGAAGAAAAAATAGTTTGGTTCTGGGTTGGCTCCCACTCCGAGTATGACAAGATTCTAGGTAAGAATTAGGGCTGGCTGAATAAATCTAAAAACCTTGTTGGGTAAGACTTTTAGACCTTTTGTCAATCAAAAAGTACTGGATATGGGAGTGATCGGGGGGAAAATTCAGGTACTTTTTCCCTGAAAATTAGGTAACTGACTACCTCAAAACCGGTAAAACCCCACACCCCACACCCCACACCCTGCCCCCAGGAAAAACTTTTTGCCGCAAACCCTAATTATTTTGGGAATTGTGGCTGGAATCTTTTCGATAAACACTTAATTGTGGAGGTTAGATCAAATGTCAAAATTACTTGAACGAATCACAGTAAATCCCAAACAGTGTGGTGGTCGCCCCTGTATTCGTGGCATGAGAATTCGCGTGTCTGATGTTTTAGATCTATTTGCAGCAGGGCTGAGTGCTGAACAAATTTTGGAAGAACTACCAGATCTAGAAATGGATGACTTAAAAGCATCGCTTACCTACGCTTCATGTAAACTCAATCACCCTGTTTTAATTGCTTGACCAAGGATAGCGATTTCGTAGATTTAGTTGAACGTTGGCAAGCACCCCCACAAATCAATTGGTTAACTTGTGGAAATACATCGAATGCTCGGTTGCGTGAAATTCTCAGCTTGACTTTACTTGATGCGTTAGATCTGTTGAGGTCTGGTGAAAAATTAGTGGAGATTAGTGGGGGTTAATACGGCAGTAATCTTGTACTGAATTTTAACTGCGTTTTCCTATCACTGCATAGAAGGGATCAGCAACCATAATTCCTAACATTTGTAGGAAACTGGGGGTAGTAGCAGGACGAACGATCGCCTGTACTTCCCTAAATCCCGCCACCGATTGAAAATAGGATTTCACTAACGCCACCCGGCCTAAATCACTATTATCGCGCCAAGCAGCGATCGCTTTTTGATAAAACATTCGATTGGAAAAACTGACCACCACCAGACCATGGGGCCTTAAAATGCGATACAGTTCCGCAAAAATCGCCTCTGGATACTGCAAATACTGCACCGACACCGTGATTAACACCGCGTCAAAAGAACTATCCTCTAGGGGCAATTTTGGCTGTGCATTGAGGTCTTGGATAAAATAACTATGCAAGCGGGGATTTTTGGCTAACTCCTCCCCATTCATCCCGTGACCTTCGATATGCTCAAATTCCATCTCCTCCGGTAAATGGGACACCCAGCTACTCATCAGGTCTAAAAGGCGCGTATTCGGCGATAATATCTCTCGGTAGAGAGCGGTTAATTGATCGATAAAACCCTGATCCACGTGGGTGACAAAGCGGGGAAAAGCATAAAAATCGCTGTCTTGAGTCGGATCGAGTTTAGTTCTTTCTTGGGGTCGGAGCATTTTTGTCAAGTTAATTTTACCATTCTTAACATACCCCACAGACAGAAAAAAGGGTTAACCGAACTGGTCAACCCCTAGGCTTGGGAACGCGCTGTAAATATTAGCTTTGAACGACTAGCTTAACGTTAGCGTTTTGCAGACCGCGCTGTTTCACTTCGGATAGGGTTTTGTTCACAGCGTATTTTTGGTTGATCGAGTTGATCAATTCGGTTTGATTGTGTTTTTTGGCTACACCCCAGAGGTCAGCGATTAAATCGAAACTGCCGTCGGTATTGCGAGACCAACCGAGATCATATTCGCCATCGAGAACAGCAACGATGTCAGAGCGAACCCGTTGACCGTTGTAACCACGAACATCGGCTTCGGTTTTCACGCTAATGCCGAGGTCGCGGAGAGAAGCTTTGAGGATTTCGGCATCGGTGATTTTGGTCCGGAGAGTGCTAAAATGAGACATTGGAATTTCCTCTTTGTAGATAAGAATCAACAACAACAGATTGAGAGTTAAAGAGTGCCGCCAAGCGGCTTTTCGAGGCATTGCTAGTCCCTGAGAACTAGCCTTTCATCCCGTTGGGAGCGGGCGAAAGTCTGTTAGAACTCCAATCGCTGGTACTCAGCGACGGAGGCCGAAGCAGGTCGGGCGCGTTGTCTGGCCCAATCACGCAGGGCAGTCACCTGTTCGGTCATGGTGCGAGATAGGGGCAGAGTCGCCTTAATCGCCGCAATAATGTCCAATTGCGTGAATTCGCGATCTTGGGCGAAGGCCTCATACATGGCGGCAATCAGCGCCTGTTCTATTTCCGCACCGGAAAACCCATCGGATACCTTGGCTAACTGCTCCAAATCGAAGCGAGAAATGTCGGAGCGTCGTTTAGTCAGGTGAATATTAAAGATATCTTGTCTTTCTTCGGAATTGGGCAAATCCACAAAGAAGATTTCATCGAAGCGCCCTTTGCGGAGGAATTCCCCCGGTAGCCGTTCAATCCGGTTAGCTGTGGCCATGACGAAGACGGGCGAGGTTTTTTCCTGCATCCAAGTCAGGAAGGAGCCGAAGATGCGGCTAGAGGTTCCCCCATCGGAATCGGCGGATCCTGTGCCACCGGCAAAAGCTTTATCTAATTCATCGATGAAAAGAATGGCCGGAGAGATGGATTCGGCAGTTTTTAAGGCATTACGCAGGTTAGCCTCAGACCGTCCCACCATGGAACCATCATAAACCCGTCCCATATCTAAGCGCAGGAGCGGTAAACCCCAGAGGCGCGAGGTGGTTTTAGCGATTAAGGACTTACCACAGCCCGGTACTCCTAAAATTAGCATCCCTTTCGGTTGGGGGAGTCCGTAACCTCTGGCTCTTTCTGTAAAGGCGTTTGAGCGCTGTTTTAACCATTTTTTTAATTCTTCCAGACCCCCGACGGCGTTGATGGTCTCGTCTTCTTCAACGTATTCTAAAATTCCGTTGCGGCGAATCAGTTGTTTTTTCTCGGAAAGGACGATTTCTACCTCGTCTTCCGTCAATTTGCTCGCTTTTACATGGGCTTTGCGGTAAACTTTTTCGGCTTCATCTTTGGTTAAGCCCAAGGCCGCTTTCAGGAGTTTTTCCCGGACTTCCGTGGTGGTACGACGATTTTGATTTTTGCTCAGGTGTTGGGAAAGAACTTCGTCTAATTCCCCCATGTCCGGCAGGGGAAAATCTAGAACTACTACGTCTTTCTCCAGTTCTATGGGGACTTCTTGCAGGGGAGACATTAAAACAATGATTTTCTCAGTTCCTTTAAAGCCGGCGATCGCATCTCTTAACCAGCGAGTCACCGGAGCGGAAGTGATGAACGGATGCAGGTCTTTGAAAATGTAGATGCCCGCTTCCCGTTGACGCACTACCCATTCGATCGCCGCTTCTGGCGACACGGTATTATGTTGACTGGTTTGGCGCGGTTGACCTAGTTCGATCATGCCGTGGGTGACAGTCCAGACAAACACCCGTCGATGTTGTGTATTTAGTTGGGCTATTTTGCTGATGGCTTCTTCCGCCCTTTCCTCCTCGGAGGTGACGAGGTAAATCAGGGGATACTGAGCCTTGACGAGAATTTCTAGCTCTTCTTTCATAACATCGACCCTATTTGTGGTAACGGTTTAGACCTTGGGCGGCTACCGAGAGTTTAGCAGGGAACTAAGGCTGCTTCTCCCTCTGCGGTTCCTTGAGCACCAACGGGTTCGGGAACTTCGAGCGGGAACTCGTCGCCGACTATTCCGGGCTGGCGTTTGATTGACCTTAGCCGATCTTCTTTCATCACTAAGGCGGCATCACACTCGGGACAGACATGAACCTGATAGGTTTTGCCATAGGCGGCGGCTTCGATTTCTTCTACCTTTTCGGGGTATTTTAGGTAGAAAGCGATCGCTTTTTCCACCAGACCTGACATCGATTCTTCATCGATCGCAGCTCTGATCTTTAGTTGACGATGGACTCCAGGGGGAAGGTACAGTGTGACTTTTTGCTTGTCTTGCATATCACTAAATTGGTTTACCCGGGTATGTGTCTCTACTATAACCACTGTCTTTCTCTCCTGTCAAGATGGTAAGCTGTTATGACAGCATAATTGTAACATTTCTTTACAATTGTTGGAGAAGTGGGGTGTGGGGTGGTGGGGTGGTCACTGCGTGCGCGTTGCGGGGGGAAGTGGGGTGGTGGGGTGATGGGGAAGTGGGGGGATGGAAAAGTGGGGTGATAGGGAAGTGGGGAAATTGAACTAAAACCCTAAAACCCCAAAACCCTAAAACCCTAAAACCCCAAAACCCTAAAACCCTAAAACCCCAAAACCTGCCTCCTGTCTCCTGAATTCAGTAAACCCTAATTACTATTGATGCGACTTAAAAAAGCTTGTAGGCGCTCGCTGTGGGGATTATTAAAGAAGGTGTCGGGATCGCCTGCTTCTTCGATCACACCTTGATTAAAGAACAAAACCTTGTTAGAGACTTCCTTGGCGAACTGCATTTCGTGGGTGACGACTACCATAGTCATCCCCTCATCGGCCAATTGACGCATAACGTTTAACACTTCCCCGACTAATTCCGGATCCAGGGCCGAAGTGGGTTCATCAAATAAAATCACCTCTGGTTTCATGCAGAGACTGCGAGCGATCGCCACCCGTTGTTTTTGTCCTCCCGATAACTGGTCAGGATAAACATCGGCTTTTGGGGCCAATCCCACCTTTTCCAGATAATGAATTGCCGTATCTTTAGCCTCATTTTCCGAGTGGTGTAACACTTGCTTGGGGGCCAACATCAAGTTTTGTAAAACGGTGAGATGGGGAAAAAGATTAAAGTGTTGAAACACCATGCTTACCCGGCTGCGTAACTTGCGGAGGACCGATTGATTTAACTTCGGGGAAGAGATGTCAATTCCCATCACCTCCAAGCGGCCGCCGTTAATTGTTTCCAAACGATTGAGACAGCGTAAAAAGGTACTTTTGCCGCAGCCAGAGGGACCGATTACCGATACCACATCCCCTTGATAAAGAGTGCCTGTAACTCCTTTAAGTACCTCTAAAGGGCCGTAACTTTTGCGTAAACCTTCACTGACAATCACAGGGGTAGTAGTGGTCATGATATCCTCTCGTAAAAAATTTTACATTCTGTATAAAGGTATCGAGATTAGTTTCTGCCAGATTGTATCCTTGACGACATTTTATCAAAGGTAATAATCATAATACTCAAATAGTCTCTCTACATCTGCCTTAAGTGAGAAGTAGGTCAGAGTTTGTAGCTTAATTGAGCAAAAAAATCAAGGAGTAAAACTTAAAAAATGATTAAATTTTGGCGAGGGCGGGCGGTGCAGAGAGGGATCTTTGCCTTGTTAGGATTAGTCTTGGCGATCGGATTAAGTGTTATTCCCGCTTTTTCTCAGACTCCTCCTAATCCTTTTCGAGTCGCCACAGAAGCGACTTTTCCGCCCTTTGAATTTCAACAAGGGGGACAATTAACCGGGTTTGATATCGATTTAATGCGGGCGATTGGCAAGGAAGCCGATCTCAACATTGACTTTAGAAATTTACCCTTTGATGGCATTATTCCGGCTCTACAAGCGAGAACAGTGGAAGCCGCTATTAGTGGCATGACCATCACCTCCGAACGCGCCCAAGCGATTTCTTTTTCTCGACCTTATTTTAGGGCTGGTTTAGCGATCGCTGTTCGGGAAGATAATCGGACGATTAAAAATTTTGAAGACTTAAAAGGCAAAAGAATTGCCGTTCAAATTGGCACTACGGGAGCCTTAGAAGCGACAAAAATACCGGGAGCAACAGTTAGTCAATTTGACTCGGCGGCTTTAGCTTTGCAGGAATTAATTAATGGTCGAGTCGAGGCGGTAGTTAACGATAAACCCGTGACTTTGTATGCAATTAAACAAGCGGGTTTACGGGGAGTAAAAGTGGTCGGAGAATTATTAACGGAAGAATTCTATGGCATTGCTTTACCCAAAAATTCCCCCTATCTCCAATTAATTAATGATGCTCTCGGTCGAGTCATAGAAAGTGGTCAATACGATGCTATTTTTCGGCAATGGTTTGGAGAAAAACCGCCAGAATTACCTTTAGTTGCCCCAGCTTTAAAGAATTTCCAGGAATCGAGTTTTAACTGGGGAGAATTATTCTATAACCTGATTTTTAAAGGGGTTCCTTGGACAATTTTGTTAACGGTTCTGTCTTTTCTGTTCGGGTTAATCGGCGGAACTTTAGTGGCTATTGCCCTGATTTCTCCCTACAAATGGTTAAAAATAATTTGCCGCATCTATGTGGATTTCTTTCGGGGAACACCCATGCTGGTGCAATTATTCTTGATCTATTTTGGTTTGCCCGGGTTGTTCCGAGAAATTGGCTTAAATATCGACTTAGATCGTTTACCGGCGGCCTTATTTGCCCTAAGTTTAAATGTGGCGGCCTATTTAGCTGAAATTATGCGCGGCGGTATTCAATCGATCGATAATGGTCAATGGGAAGCTTGTTCTAGTTTAGGAATGTCCCCGATGCAAACCATGCGCGAGGTGATTTTTCCCCAAGCGTTTCGCCGGATGTTGCCACCGTTGGGGAATGAATTTATCACCCTAATTAAAGATACCAGTTTAGCGGCAGTAATCGGTTTTGAAGAATTATTCCGGCAAGGTCAATTAATGGTAGCCACTACCTATAAAGCTTTCGAGATTTATATCGCTGTTGCTGTAGTTTATTTGGTTTTAACTACCCTTTCCTCTGTGGTATTTAAGCGCTTAGAGATTTATATGGATCCCCTACATAAATCTAAACAGGAACAGAAAGCCTAAGATAGCGATCGAGATGAAAAGTTTTCGGGTATGAATTAGCTTTGATACCCGATTTTTTTGACGATGATCGATATTTCAAGCATTAAACTATAGCAAATCGGGCAAAGGACAGTTAGGGTAGAAAGAAAGAAGTTTTATAGTTGCACACGGGGTTAGAGATAGCGGGGGAATTTACCAGAATGTAGCGCACAAGTCCTAGTTTTTATCAAATACTGGCAACCAACTCTTGAAAAGCTAAAAATATGCCTAGAAATCACCACCGAACTCTTGAGGCAGCGAGCGCAGTATATCCGGCCCCAAAGTTGTCTTACCAGTTTGTACTAACCAACGTTCCAAGTTACGATTGGCATCGATAAACTTCTCGGTTGACATCCTCACCGCCGTAAACGGACGGTGATTCCCAAACCTCACGATTTAGGTTTCTGCTTCTTTCCCTTGCGGGGTTCCGCACCTGCCGCCCCAGTTTTACTCTGTTCTGGTCTT
>NZ_SFBY01000446.1:0-3958 GCF_007095505.1 Microcystis sp. M_QC_C_20170808_M3Col | reverse complement strand
AGACCAGAACAGAGTAAATCTGTTAAGGCAGGTGCGGAACCCCGCAAGGGAAAGAAGCAGAAACCTAAATCGTGAGGTTTGGGAATCACCGTCCGTTTTACGGCGGTGAGGATGTCAACAGATGGGTGTTGGTTGTTGGTTGTTGGGTGTTGGGGAAATAAAATTGTCTTTTATCCCTATCCCCTATCCCCTAATCCCTATCCCCTATCCCCTAATCCCTATCCCCCATCCCCTCATCCCTATCCCCTATCTCCTGACTGACAATGCAAATCAAAGCGATAATTTTCAATCACAGGATTAGCCAATAGTTGATCGCACATTTGAGCCAATTGAGCGCGAGCGCTGGTTTCGTCCGCTGCTGTCACGGTAAGCTCAATATACTTACCAATTCGCACCCCGGCTACAGTATCATAACCTAATTGCTTTAATCCCGATTCTACGGCCGTACCCGCCGGATCGAGCACCGAGGGGCGCAGGGTAACATAAATACAGCACTGATAATTTTTTGGCATAGAATTAACTTTGATCGCTGACCTTTTTGATATGAAATCCCAACGCACCCGATCGCAAGAGCGCATTATCCACTTACTCAAAACCTTAAATCGGGCAGTATCCGCTCAGGAATTGTTTGTGGAACTCCGTCAGCGTGACCAAAATATGGGGTTAGCCACTGTTTACCGCGCCCTAGAATCCCTAAAACTACAGGGAGCAGTGCAGGTGAGAACCCTAGCCACAGGAGAATCCCTCTACAGTTCCGTTCAGCAGGATCAACACCATCTTACCTGTATTCATTGCGGTCGGTCTATCGTCTTTAATGAGTGTCCCGTTCATGAATTGGAAGAAAAACTCGAAAAATCACACCAATTCAAGGTTTATTACCATACTCTCGAATTTTTTGGCCTTTGCGATCGCTGTCAACCTGGTTAAGTAGGGTTTGCGGCAAAAAGTTTTTCCTGGGGGCCGGGTGTGGGGGGCCGGGTGTGGGGTGTGGGATGCACTACATTTAAACTGCCTATCGGGAAAATTTAGTACAAATGCTCAGACTTGCAACTCCAGTGCCGTCTTACAGGAATTAAACTGTTGTTTGACCTTGGACTGTTTTCAGAGGGATTAACTCCGGCTGACTGTGGTGATGATGGCTGTTCAGGGGGGATAACAAGGGGAAAAAGGGCTGATGTAAACTAATTAATTGAGCGAGGGTTTTCTTGAGATGGGTACGGGGAACGATCGCATCGACAAACCCGTGTTTTAATAGGTATTCCGATGTTTGGAAACCTTCCGGTAATTTCTCGCGCAAAGTCTGTTCGATTACCCGTTTACCAGCAAAACCGATAGTAGCCTTTGGTTCGGCGATAATAATATCTCCCAACATGGCAAAACTGGCCGTGACTCCTCCTGTGGTGGGATTAGTCAAGACAGGAATATAGAGTAATTTTGCTTCTCGATGCCGGTTAAGGGCGCCAGAAATCTTGGCCATCTGCATTAAACTTAACATTCCTTCCTGCATTCTCGCCCCACCGGAAGCGCAGATGATCACGAGGGGTAAACGTTCATCGGTAGCTTGTTCCGTCAAACGACAGAGTTTTTCTCCCACCACCGATCCCATGCTACCCCCCATAAAACGGAAGTCCATCACCCCTAAAGCTAAGGGTAAACCATCGATCGTCCCCGTTCCCGTCTGGACAGCATCCGTCAGACCAGTTTTTTCTTGGGTTTCCCGCAGGCGATCGCTATAACTTTTCCGATCGCGAAATTTGAGCGGATCCGTCGGTCGAATCTGTTCATCGAGGCAATTCCAAGTATTCGCATCCACTAACTGGCGAATTCTTTCTTCACTTTCGACCCGATTATGATAACCGCAATCGAGACAAACCAGTTGATTAGCTAATAAATCCTTCGTATAGGCCAAAACACCGCAATTTGGGCATTTTGTCCATAAACCATCGGCTATTTCTCGTTCCTGTTGTTGTTGAACCTTGGGTTCTGTTTTTTGGCGATTTGCAAACCAATCAAATAGAGACATAGTTTAAAATAAAGACAATTATAGACTTTCCTCTAGAGGACTTAATAACAAAAGTGCTGTCCAGCGATCTTGGGGACGGACTTGTAGGGCGGCCTGATGCCCCTGGCCGCAATAAATACCAAGGCCAATAGCGATAACGCGACTGGGGATGTCGTGAGCTTTGAGCATTTCCTGTAGCCAATCGGCTTCCCAACGACTGGGGGTTGTTCTAATGGTGATCCAAGACACGGAAGACTATTGTATCAAGATTTAATTATAAGATAACTTTTTTACCAAAATTTTGGGTTAAAGCCCCGTCCTTTTAGGACGGCTTTATGTGAAAATGAAATTGGTTTGAATCCCCTGAGTGGGGCGGTAGTGAATAGCTCGATTGAGTTGAACCCTTGAACTCGAAAGTCTGCATAAGAGACAAAAAGGGAGGGTAGCGAAAACCTCGTCAAACATAGCGCAGTACCCGCTCAACAACGGTGAATGAAAAACCAGTAAAAATCTTTGTCGTCAGACAGATAGGGTAGGGCATACCGAAATCTTGGTTGAAAGACCAAAACGCTTGGAGAGTGAACCATAAAAAGGATAACTAGGGTCTGCTGAAAAAGTTTTTCGGTGGGGTTTCAGGGAAAAAGTGCCTAAATTTCCCCCCGATCACTTCCATATCCAGTACTTTTTGATTGACAAAAGGTCTAAAAGTCTTACCCAACAAGGTTTTTAGATTTATTCAGCAGACCCTAAGTAAGAGAAACCAGAAAGGGCTGTGATGAGCTTCGAGAATCCTCACGCCTTTAGGCCCAGGATTGTCAAAACAAAGGGAAAAAAATGGCTTGATAGGCTGAGATGATCTTATCACTCCAAAAGACACTCATCAGAGCGCCGAGGGCAAGAAATGGACCGAAGGGTATAGCTTGTTTTTTTGCCATTTTACCCACAAAAATGCCCATAATACCGATCGCCGCCCCGATAGCGCAGGCCAGAAACCCGGTGACTAATAATGCTTGCCATCCTAACCAAGCACCGATCATCGCCGCTAATTTAGCGTCCCCTCCCCCCATGGCCTGCTGTCCGAGGGCAAAACTCCCCCCCCACCGGATCAGATCAAATAACCAGACTCCTAAAACCGCACTAGCGATCGCTGAAAAGAGATAGATAACACTTTGATTATTTTGCCAACCCAGGAGAGTTTGAAAAACTATCCCTAAAACTAATCCCGATTGGGTGAGGGAGTTAGGAAGCGTCATCGTGTCAAAATCAATCAAAGCTAAAGCTAATAACCAACTTACAAGAATCCAATAGCCGAGGGTCTGCCAAGAAAAGCTAAAATCTCCTAAAACCAGACAAAACAACAAACCGGTAAAAGTTTCGACGGCTGGATAACGGACAGAAATCGCAGTTCCACACCAGCGACAGCGACCCCCTAGCCATAACCAGCCTAAAACAGGTATATTCTCGCTTTTACCTAACCTATGGTGACATTTCGGACAGTGGGAAGGGGGATAAACTAGAGATATCCCCTGAGGTAATCTATAGATGACCACGTTTAAAAAACTGCCCACCGAGGCACCAAAAGCGAAGACAAAGGCAAAAGTAACTAGATGAAAGAGGGTTTCCATCCTTAAACTGGCAGATAATTGATTAGTTTGTTATCGCCTATTATAGGGGTTGACATCCTCGCCGCCGTAAAACGGACGGCGATTCCTCACCACGCCACTTTTTTAGGGTGGTCGCGTCAACGGGGTTGACGCTTCACAGGAAGGATACTGCTACTTTAGCGGTAGTCTTATGCCTTCCGACCCGTCCATTTTGAGTGTCCGAATGCCGGACAGCCACTTTGAACAAGTCGAAAAAATCTCATGTTCCACCTTATTTCCTAGAAAGTTTTACTCGTTCAAGGCCGAATTTGAAGTCTTTTCTGAACGAAACCCCCTACTATCTGTGGTCAAG
>NZ_SFBY01000445.1:0-17272 GCF_007095505.1 Microcystis sp. M_QC_C_20170808_M3Col | reverse complement strand
TCAAGGCCGAATTTGAAGTCTTTTCTGAACGAAACCCCCTACTATCTGTTGTCAAGGTTCAGTTTTTAGCTTGGTTATCGCTTTTTCCATTTTAGCTTAAAGCCGTCCTCAAAGGACGGGGTTTTAACCCAAATTTTCGATAATAACTCAAAACTTAACTAAAATATCGGTTAAAAGCCGCCGGTAAAATTAGCGGTATATTTAATTGTGGTGTTTGGAGTAAGTCTCATGCTAAAGTATCTGCCTGTTAAATTCCTGCGTTTTTTAGCGATTAGCTGTCTTGTCACGTTAATTTCTCTAGGATTTGACCGTTTACACCCCGTTAAAGCTAATCCCACCCTCATAGCTCAAAATGCTTGGGCCGGGGCCTCCTTCCCCGTGGAAAACTTTCAAACCTATACCTCTGGTTTCGGTTATCGTTCCTCTCCCATGGATGGCAGTCAACAATTTCATGCTGGTTTAGACATGGCCGCACCCTTAGGCAGTTATATTCGCAATTGGTGGACTGGCAGAATCGTCGAATTATCGGATCATACAGGCTGTGGCACCATGATTAAGATGCAATCCGGTCAATGGACACATATTTATTGTCATCTCATGGGTTCGGTTCAATCCGATAGCCGCGGCACTTTTTTGATTGATAGGTCAGGGGGAATCGTCCTTACCCTTGGTCAGGATATACCAGCAGGGGCGCGCATGGCTAGAGTGGGAATGAGCGGACGCACCACCGGACCACACCTGCACTGGGGACTGATGTACGGCAATCAATACGTTGACCCCGCTTTGGTTTTAAATGCTATGTACGGTTCTAATCCTTCGGGTAATAGTTAAGAGAATCTGCGATCGCATTCTGTTCAGAAAAAACATCGCTGCCCAGATTTAGTGAATAACGAGGGACACTGCTAGAATTAAGCTGATCGATTCAGGTATATCCAGATAAAATGCGAATATTAACCCTTGTACCGGGAGGAATTAGCGATCAACTGCTGTTTTTTCCCACTCTAGAAACTCTCCGGCAAACTTACCCCCAAGGCAGCATCGATGTTTTGGTCGAACCTAGGGCAAAGGCTGCCTATCGTCTCTGTCCGCAGGTTAGGGAAGTGCTTTTATTTGACTATCGAGATCAGTACGGATTAGCGGATTATTTAAATATTTTGGGAGTAATTCGGGACCGGGAGTACGAAATCGCCATTAGTCTCACTAATCGTCCTGCTATCAATCTTTTACTCTGGTTAAATGGTGTTCCTAACCGTATAGGCTATGAAAATAATGGCAGCTGGTTCTTATCGGAACAAGTACCCCGGCCAAAGGAAGGCTATCTAGCGGATAATTATCACGATCTGGTCAAAGGGTTAAAGATTGCCCCACCCTGTCCACCTTTAAAAATAACCTTGAATCGGGATGATATCGATTGGGCGGAAATGGAGCAGAAACGCCTCGATATCAAGGATAGCGGCTATATTCTCCTCTACGCCGGCGGTAGCGATCTCAGCATCAGCCAAGGACTGGAAACGGTTTATCCCCTAGAGAGTTGGCTAGAAATTATCCAAGGCATTCGCCATCAACAACCGGATTTGCCAATTGTAGCGATCGAGGGAGATCTGGATGAAGCTTGGGTTTTAGCGCTCAAAGCCATGGATAATAACTTAAAAGTGTCCAGAACGGCCGATATCGGTAAAATGTCCGCCATGATCGCCGGTGCTAATTTATTGTTAGCTACCGAAAGTGTCCCTTTACAGTTAGCCGTGGCCGTGGGAACCTATACCCTCTCTCTGCTGGTTCCTTCGTTGCCTAAGAGAGTTTTACCGAGTGGGGGAGAGCTTCATCGATATATTGAAGCTAATACGGGAAAAGTCGCCGATATTACTCCCGAAACTGTCCTGAAAAAGATTTGGGGCCGGTAAAGAATCGGGTTTCGATCGCTTTTCTCGTGGTCGAAACCCGAAAAAAATCGGCATCAAGGCTCAATTTTGCGATTGAGATAACTGACTTTTCAACGATTCTAGGGAGGCCCAACGACCATCGATGGCAGTATTTTCCGGAAGAAAAAAATCGGGTGGTTGACAATTGGCTCCGCAGAGTTGACGGGGGGGCAAAGTTAGACATAACTGCTCGTATAACCACATTTGCGGTTCAAAATCCCCGTTAGGATCGAGGGTTTCCGAGAGGTCTTCGTAGGCTATTTCTCGCTCTAGAGGATAGGAGTTATCGTAGTCTTTATTTTTGTCTAGCCAGATTAATTCGGAAGTGTTTAATTGCAGACGATGATTATATTGTTGTAAACAGCGATCGCAGGTTAAGGTGACGATGGTTTCTGCTTTCACCGATACTTCCAAAAAATTGCCCCCATGTCTAACCAGCAAGGTCCCCCGCACTGGTGTCAAGGTTTCTAGACCGGGGATAAAATTATCGATGATGATCACTCTTTGTCGATCAGGAGATTTGAGGAGGTGGGGGATAAAAATAGTTTCCATAGATAACTCCTGTATCATTTATCGGTTATCGGGTGTCAACTGCGTTAGCTACGAGTTCCTTTATCAGCTTATCGCAGCCCCGACCTCTAGAGACATAGACCAGTCCTAGACTGTGGGAAGTGGGGTGTATTTTCAGTGAACAGTGAACAGTAAACAGTAATCAGTGAACTGAAAACTCACATCTGATAACTGATAACTGATAACTGATAACTGCATTTGACAGGCTGTCTGTTGATCGAGCGAGAAAGTTTCCTCAGAATTGGGAGTATATGCACAAAGATACTCCTATGTCAACGGTTTTGAAAAATTTTCTTCCTTACCTCGGTCGATTGGTTATTGTTGCACTGCTCTGTTCGCTGGTGCTGGGGGGATGGCCTCGGCAGGGAAAAGCGGCTAAATCAGTACATTTATCCTACTGGATGCGATCGGGAATTGAACAACTAGAGGCGGGTAATTATCAGCAAGCTTTGCAGGATTTCAATCAGTCGATCGAACAGGAAAATAACTTGGCCCTAGCCTACAGTAATCGCTGTTTAACTCAGATTTATTTGCAGGATTATCTCCACGCTTGGCAGGACTGCACCCGCTCTTTACAACGGCAATCCGATAATTATCTAGCCTATTTCCATCGGGGTTTAGCTTTTTATCGTTTGGGAGATTATCCACAGGCGCTGACCGATTATAACCAGACTATCCGGTTAAAACCCACCTATTATCAAGCCTACTATAATCGGGGTTTAGTTCAGGCGACCATGAAAAATCATCCCCTTGCCCTAGCTGATTTTAATCAATCCTTGCGTCAAATTACTAACTGGCAACCCGACGCTTTAGCCACTATTTATAATGATCGAGGTTTATCTCATTTAGCCCTCCACAATTTTACCTCAGCCAAAGCGGATTTTAATCAAGCTCTCCGGTTAAATAAAAATAATGCCTCAGCACACTATAATCTAGCTTGTACCGCTCACCAATTAGGTGAATACGAGCGCTCGATCGCCGATTTAAATCGGGCGATTGCCATCGATCCTTTTTATGCCGATGCTTATATTAGAAGGGGATTACTGCGGCATCAATTGGGTTATTATCAATCGGCTTTAGCGGATTTAAATCAAGGAGCAAATCACCTCTATCAACAGGGATTGCACCACAATTATCGGCAAATCCTCGCCCTAATCGAGCAGATTCACCAACAGTTACTTTCCTTACCATCTCCCATTGTTTAAAAGAGTGATCAATTTACAGAGGAAAGCGCTTCATGGCTGTGACGGCGAGACGGGCATTATCTTTAAGGACTTGGGAAACTCGGGGAATTTGGGGAATTTGCCAGAGAACATCGACGGTGCGCCGTAATAGTCGCACTAGATCTCCCTCATCGAGGCTAGTATTTTCGCACAATTCCGGCCAGGATGTCCCCTGGGCCCAACGGGAGGCAATCCCCATCAGTTGGGTTTCTAACCAGACGGGAATAGTGATATCGTAGCGAGATTGAGCTTGATAGAGTAAACGGCGAACTTCTCGCAGACCGGGGGAATTTCCCTCTCCTTGCCGCAAAATATCGATAACTTCTGGCACAGGCGGGTAATTGCACCAAGTATCGGGGCGAGGGGGTTCCGTAATCATGGCGCTGATGGCGGCGGCTAGTTGGCTAGGAGTCAATCTGTCCAAATCTCCGGACATCATCGCTAATCCTAACCAGAGTTCATTTTCCCCGCGAATAGTGGCCGCCGCTTCTCCGAGGGGAGTGGGCAAATAACCCTCTAATGCTTGGAATTCTCGCAAAATCTCGATCAGATTCAGAAATTCTTCCCAGTAGTAGGATTTACGGGATTGTTGTTTCTGGTATTTAATCTGGGCTTTGTGTAACTTATCGCGAGCAATCTCTCGATCGTAGTATAATTTCATCAATCGCCCCGGATTTTTGCGTTTTTGCAGGGGATGAGCGGCAATTTGACTATTGACAATTTCAAGTCTTTGTGATTGTGTTTCCAGTTCCGCCACTGGTGGGATGCCTTGCACTTGTTGGGGGATTAAATCGGCGATCGCCTGAGTATTTTCCTCACCCTTGCGCCAACCCCCTAGGAAAACTGCTTCCAGGGAAGGGGGTATTAGTTCGCCTAATTCCGCAGGAGAGAGAAAACCTCGATCGATCTCGCTAATATCGGCATAGGCGGCTAAATACCAGCGATTATCACTGCCTAAACAAACAAGGGTTCGCACTTGACCTGCCCCGTGCAGGGTATTGACAAAGATAGCGGGGACGGGGACGGGAACCTTAATATGTTTGCCCTTGAGGTGGAGGATAGTTCCGACGGGAATATTCGGCAATTTTAGATGTATTTCCTGTCTTTTCTGTGCTTCTGACTGACTAGCAAGGATTTTATACAGTCTTTCTTCCTCCCGCAGTCTTTCCCGTAGCTTTTCGTAACTGAAGACCTGCTCCCGTTCGATACCGGCTAATTCCATATCCAACTTAGCTAATTCGGTGGTTAAGGCGGTAATCTGTTGTCGTTCGGGGCTTAACTTCAAACGAGCGAGATATTCGGCGAAACTGCGCTCTAAGAGGTCTTTGGCCTCCTCTAGACTGTGTTTTTGCAGGAGATTTAAGACCATGCCGTAACTGGGCGCAAAACAGCTTTGCAGGGGTTCCGGTTGGGCGGTGGCCAGAAAAGCCGCTTCTTTTGCCCCTTCAAAGGGCGTTTGTACTGTCACCACATGGCCCACCGCATCCATTCCCCGACGACCAGCCCGGCCGGCAATCTGAACAAATTCCGAGGGAGTCAGCATACTATGGCCATCATCGGTGCGTTTGGAGAGGGCCGAGATGACGGTGGTGCGGGCGGGCATATTAATCCCGGCCGAGAGGGTAGCGGTGGCAAAAACCACCTTAATTAAACCGGCTTCAAAGAGTTGTTCGACTAATTCTTTCCAGAGGGGTAAAATCCCGGCATGGTGAACACCACACCCCCGGGTGAGGGGTTCCACTTGGTCGGCGCGTACTAATTGGGAAGCACTGGCCAGGAATTCAAACAGTTGATTTTTCGTCTCGGGGTCGGCGGTTAAGAGGCGGAGGAGTTGCTCGTCGGACTGGGGGTTATTAGCGAAAAAAGCCAGTAATTTTTGGTGTAGGGGCGGATTTTCGACGGCAAAGAAGGAAAGGGTCAGTTCTTGCAGATGGGGATTATCTTCTAGGAAGAAAATGAGTAAACGGTAGTAAATGGCTCTAGCTTCTTCTGGATTAACGAGATTGAGGTTTTTTAGCTCTCGAATCGCCTGATCGCAACCTTTGCGGCTGAAAATGACGTAAATGGCCGGGAGCATATCCTTGTCCCGCAGAGTGGTGACAATGGAGGCGATGGTGGGACAATCTTCTCGTTTTAAGCGTCGGGGTTTGCCTTGGCCGACTTTTGAGCGTAGTTTCGGGTTAACTTTGCTCTGTTTTGGGTCGAGCAGCGGGAATAATCCCTCTTTATTGGCGAAATAAAAGCGCAGGGGGACGGGGCGAAAATCGGAGTTAATTAGCTCACAGCTGGAGGTCTGCTTATTGTCGCCGGGTTGGGGCAGTTGCCGCACCCAGTTAATCCAGTCGGTGAGTTCTCCGGGGTTGCCGATGGTGGCGGAGAGGGCCACTAATTGGATACTAGGGGGACAGTAGATAATTGATTCTTCCCAAACGGTGCCGCGACCTCGATCGCTGATATAGTGACATTCATCGAGAACCAGGGTTTCCACGTTTTCTAGGGAAGTGCCTACCTCACCGATCGGGGTTTGGTACAGCATATTGCGAAAAATTTCTGTAGTCATGACTACAATTAATGCTGAAGGATTGATCACCACATCGCCGGTAATCAATCCCACTTCGGCAAAAAGCAGCGGGGAATCCTCATCGCCATCGGTGGGGGTGCGACCGAATTTTTCTTGAAAATCCCGGAATTTTTGGTTAGAAAGAGCTTTCAGGGGAGTGGTGTAGAAAACCCGTTTGCCCCTTTCTAGGGCGCGATAGATAGCGTATTCTCCGATTAAAGTTTTGCCGGAACCCGTGGGAGCGCAGACAACCACTGATTTACCAGCAGCGAGAGCGGCGATCGCCGAGTGCTGGAAGTCGTCGAGTTTAAAGGGAAAAATGGTTTTGAGATCCAAAGAAGTAGGGTTAAGGGACTCTTTCACGTCAAGTCTAAGAGGAGAAATTTTTAAAATTGTGGCTATTCTGGCTGGCTTTTTTTATTCTAGTCGAAAAAAGCGGACTTCTAGAAACTAGGGACAAGCTTAACCTTTGGGGGCGATGCCCAATACCATCATACTTCATTTTTATCAGAAATGCTGTAAGCTAAGAGGTATTTAAACCGCTTATTCTTAGATTAGCCGAATCTCTCCCAATCCCTTTACTGTTGACTGTTGCCTCTTGCCTCGTCTGGCCCAAGCAATTTAAATTACGAACAGCTTATCACTAATAATTGTATCTCTATTTTCTCCTTAACTTGATTAGTTATACTTACTGATGATGATTAAATTTTCTGCTGAAGACTGTCTAGTTTTAGTTGTTGATGATGTCGGCAAAAATCTCCAATTAGCTGTGGGGATTCTTGATTCTGCTGGTTATGCCACCAGTGTTGCTAGTAGTGTTAAACAGGCAATAGAACGAGTAAAAACTGCTAATCCTGACCTAATTCTTCTTGACTTAATGATGCCAGATATGGGGGGAATAGAACTTTGTCGAAGACTAAAAACTGACACTTTATACGCTCATATACCAATTATCTTTGTGACAGATAGTAAGGAAAAAGAAGATATTCTCAATGCTTTTAATTCTGGGGCTGTGGATTATGTAAATAAACCCTTTTATAGTTGGGAACTGTTAGCCAGAGTTAAAATTCATCTAGAACTAAAAAAGACTCAAGAAGAACTGAAAAATATCAATTCTCAACTAGAAAAGCTAGTCAGAACTGATAGCCTAACTGGGGTAAATAATCGTCGAGAGATTCTCCACTTAGGGGAGAAAGAATTTCAACGATGTCGTCGTTATCATCGTTATTTTTCGGTTCTATTCATCGATATCGACCATTTTAAACATATTAACGATACCTTTGGTCATACCCTGGGAAACAAAACTTTAATTACTGTCGCTGGGGCAATTAAAACCTGTCTGCGTCAAGTGGATAGTTTTGGGCGCTTTGGGGGCGAGGAATTTGTCGCTATTCTCCCAGAAACTAATCTTGAAGATGCTGCTACCACAGCCCAGCGCATTTGTCAAGTAATTAACAAGTTAAATATTGAACTTGATCAACAAAAAGTGCGAGTTACTGCTAGTATCGGTGTGGCAACATTTAGCCCTCAAGATAATAATCTAGAAGAGGTGATCGAGCGGGCTGATCATGCCATGTTAGCCGCTAAAAATCAAGGCAGAAATCGGGTTATTGTAGGTAAAACAGTATGAAAAATTTGTTATTTATTCTTGGTTTTTTGCTCTTAGGTGTAGCCCCAAGTTTTAGCGCCGATCTCGATACGATTATACGCCGGGGAAAATTAATTGTCGCTGTCAAAAATAATCTCCCTCCCCTCGCTTTCCTTGATTCTCAGGGCAATCTGCAAGGATTGGAAATCGACATCGCTAAACGTCTAGCTGAAGAAATTCTCGGTTCTGACAGTGCTATTATTCTCAAACCCGTTAGTAATCAAGAACGTTTACAGGAGGTTATTGATGATCGGGTGGATTTGGCGATCGCTCGTGTGGCGATTACTCCCGCACGTCAGCGCTTAGTGGATTTTAGCCCCTTTTATTACCTCGATAGCAGCGGTTTTGTGACGAAAAACCTGCTATTTCAGCGTTTAGAAGACCTAGCTAAGTCTAGAATCGCCGTACTCAACGGCTCGACGACAATCGCCCTTGTGCGTTCCCATTTACCTAACGCTACCCTGCGCGGGGTTGCTTCCTATCAAGAAGCTTTAAATTTACTGGAAACGGGGGAAATAGAGGCTTTTGCGGCTGATAATAGCCTTTTAACCGGTTGGGTGCAGCAATTCCCCAATTATCGTCAATTACCGATCCAGTTGGGGGCGATCGCTCTAGGAGTCGTTCTCCCTAAAGGTTTACAGTACCAAAGTCTCCGAGAACGCGTCAATCAAGCGATCGAGCGGCTAGAATCCACCGGCTGGTTAGTAGAACGGGTGAACTATTGGGGCTTACCCCTGAGAATTCGGGAAATGGGGAGATAGGGTGCTTTTTTCAGTGATCAGTAAACAGTAAACAGTAATCAGTGAACTGAAAACTGAAATCTGATCAGTGATCAGTGATCACTGATCACTGATTACTGACTAAATCCTGCTATAATCTGATTGAATAAGTATAAAAATATTAATTGCTCGATCGCTAATTATGGAAGATACCCTGCCGCTTATTTACGTTTCTGGATTGCTAATTTTCGTGATTGGTTTAGGAATTTTTGTCATCGTGCAAATCTTTAAAACCCGTCGAGTAGAAGGAACCTTTAACAAGCTACAAAAGAAATTGCAAAAAGAAAAAGGTACAGCTAAAGAATACTATGAATTAGGGAGTCTTTATCTTGATAAAAAACTCTATGTTCAAGCATTGAGTTTACTACAAAAGGCTTTAAAAATCTCTGGGGAAGAAAGCATCGAACCAGAAAATCAAGCCCTAATCTACAATGCGCTCGGTTTTTCCTATTTTGCCCAAGAACAATTAGAATTAGCGATTCGTAACTACAAAGAAGCAATTAAACTTTATCCTCAATATTCGATCGCTCTCAATAATCTTGGCAATGTTTACGAAAAGAAACAAATGGCTAAAAAAGCTCTCGAAACCTACGAAGAAACTCTCAAATTTGATCCTAATAATACCGTGGCGAAAAAGCGAGCCGAATCCCTGCGTAAACGCTTCGCCGAATCGAAATAGTTTTGACTACTATCAAATTCTTTTTAGAGAGCGAAGAATCTTCGCTCTCTTTCTTTATTTCAAGCCATAAAACAAGACAATTAAACTAGGGGTTAAAATCGTCAAAATTAAATTTAGGGGCGCACCCAAACGGGTAAAATCGAGGAATTTATAGCCCCCGGGTGCATAAACCATGGTGTTAGTTTGATAGCCAATCGGTGTTAGATAACTATTAGAAGCAGCAAAGGTGACAGCATACATAAAAGCCAAAGGATTTAAACCCAAAGTTTTCGCCACTTCCACGGCGACGGGAATCATTAAAACCACGGCGGCGTTATTAGAGAGGATTTCAGTTAAAACTGAAGTAATCAGATAGAAGAAAACTAAGATCCAAAACCCCGAAAGATTGCCGCCGATAGCCACTAAATTATCCGCTAACCATTTAGTCGTTCCCGAGTTATCCATGGCAGTACCCAGGGGAATTAAACCCGCTAATAAAAAGATAATATCCCAACGAATGGAACCATAGACTTCCCCCGGTTTTAGACAGCCAGTAATTACCATTAAAACCACCCCAACTAAACTGGTGACGAGAATCGGTTGAATATCAAAAGCAGCAATAATAATCACCAACAAAGTAATCATTAAAGCAATAATGCCCTTATCCTGTCGCAATGATTCAATTTCTTTCTCTTCTAAAACTAATAATTCTCGCGTGGTTTGTAAACCAATAAAACTCTGTTTTGGTCCTTGAACCAAGAGCAAATCGCCAAACTTTAAAGGAATTTTTCCTAATCTTCCTTGCAGTAATTCTGAACCACGCCGAATCGCCAAAACCGTGGCGTTATAACGCTGACGGAATTTCAAATCTTTTAAAGTTGTCCCAATTAAACGGGAATTAGAGAGAATCAAAACCTCGGCTAATTTTTCCTCACCTGTAGTAATTGCCGATTCAATATCTTCTTTATGAAATTTGACATCGGCAAAGATTTCTAAGCCTCGTTCATCTTTAATTTTTAATAGTTCTTCCCGACTACTGTGAACGATTAAAATATCGCCAGCATTGAGAACTTTATCAGCTAAAGGTTGGGATAAATGTACCTTATTTCTGATTAATTCCAACACATCAAAATTAAACTTTCTTTGTAGTCCACTTTGGGATAAAGTTTGACCGATAAGATTAGAACGAGGGCTAATAATTACCTCACTCAGATATACTTTAGAACCATAATCATCCTCTAAAAATTCCCCGGTGGAAGATTTGCGATCGGGTAGTAATTTCGGAGCAAAAATTGTTAAATAAATCAAACCTGCCAAAAAAGTAACTACTCCCAAAGCAGTGAATTGAAATAAGCTAAATTCCCCATAACCCAGCTTGGCAGAAATACCACTAGCGAGAATGTTAGTAGAAGTTCCCACCACGGTAATCATCCCCGCTAAAACCGTCCCGTAGGAAAGGGGAATTAATAACTTAGAAGGAGAAATTTTTTGTTTTTTACACCAATCTTCAACGATGGGTAAAAAGATTGCCACCACTGCCGTGTTATTAATAAAAGCACTAATCGGCCCCACTAATGCCCCCAAAACAAATACCTGTTGGTGGGGATTTTTTCCCCCCCAGACAATCAAGCGATCGCGAATTACTTGAATCACTCCCGTGCGCGTAATTCCGGCACTAAGTACAAACATCGCCATCACCGTCACCGTGGCAGAATTACTAAATCCCGCGATACCTTCTTCGGGAGTAACTAAACCCAAAAGAATGAGGACAATCGCCACGCATAAAGCGGTTAAATCTACTGGTAGCCATTCCGCCACGAAAGCGACTAAAGCAACGACTAAAACCGTTAAAGTCAGAATAATTGGTGTTGGCATTGATTTATTTTTTCGTCATGAACCAGCGAATAAATAACTTCTCCAACTCAATCCAAACAAACATTAAGGCACTAAATCCAAAACAGACTAATAATTCTGTGCCACTAATCCATTGAGTGCCGAAGAAGTTTTGTAGGGGAGGAGCATAAATTAACAACAATTGTAGGATCGTTGTCAAGCCCACGGCGGCGATAATGTAAGGATTAGAGAAGGGATTCATTTGCACAGCTAACTGGGTATGGGAACGCACCGCTAAAGCATGACCCATTTGTGCTAAACAGAGGGTAGTAAATACCATAGTTTTCCAACGTCCAGGATCTCCGATTTCGGGGGTTGCCTGAGTATATTGGTAAGCCCAGTACATCATAATAATGGTGAGAATGGCAAAGACGATGCCGATGCGAATCATATACCAACCCAAACCGCGGGCGAAAATGCTTTCCCGGGGGCTAAAAGGTGGACGTTTCATCACATTAGGTTCGGCGGGTTCCATTGCCAGAGCAAGAGCCGGTAAACCGTCGGTGACAAGGTTCATCCAGAGGATTTGCAAGGGAGAAAGGGGTACACCGCCTAAACCGAGCAGAGGAGCCGCTGCAATCGTTAAAACCTCGCCAATATTACTGCCGAGAATGTATTTAATAAAGCGCCGAATGTTACTGTAAACCACGCGCCCTTCTTCAGTGGCAGCGACGATGGTGGCAAAATTATCATCCAGCAAAATCATATCACTGGCTTCTTTGCTGACATCGGTTCCGGTAATGCCCATGGCGATACCGATATCCGCTTGTTTTAGTGCCGGAGCATCGTTCACCCCGTCCCCCGTCATGGCGACGAATTTGCCCCGTTTTTGCAAAGCTTGTACGATTCTCAGCTTATGTTCGGGAGAAACGCGAGCATAGACGCTCACACCATCTACCTCTCCCTCTAGGTCATTCTGAGACATTTTTTCTAATTCTTTCCCAGTGATTACTCGCTCCCCGGCAGCAGCAATGCCCAATTCAATGGCGATCGCCTTGGCCGTTAATTGGTGATCTCCGGTAATCATAATCGGACGAATTCCCGCTTGACGACAGAGGGCAACCGCTTCTTTAACTTCTTTGCGGGGTGCATCGAGCATTCCCACCAATCCCAACCAAACCAGGGATTGTTCTTCACTATCTTCTTTTTCCGCTTCCGGCACTTCTGTCATTGGTTTATAGGAAAAACCTAAGACTCGTAGGCCATTACCCGCCATTTCGTCATTTTGTGCCAAAATACGGCTTCTTTGTTCAGCTGTTAAGGGTTGACTTTCCGCCCCAACTTGGATCAGAGAACAACGTTCGAGAATTAATTCCGGTGAGCCTTTGGTAAACATTAAATAGGCAGAATCCCCCAAACCTAACTGGGCATTCTCACAGATTACTGACATTCTCTTTCTTTCGGAAGAAAAGGGAAATTCGCCTAAACGAGGGCTTTTTGGCTGCAATGCTTCCCGATATAGTCCTCCTTTACCCGCTAACGTCAGTAAAGCTCCTTCGGTGGGATCGCCTAAAATTAACCATTCTTGCTCTTTATTTTGCAAAAGTGCATCATTACACAGCACACAAGCCGTTAAAATTGCCTGTAGTTCGGGATCACTTTCACTAGCACCACTAAACTCACCGATGGGCGCGTAACCTTCCCCCGTGACAGTAATTGTCTGCTCGGAAGTATTAACTTTCTGCACCACCATTTTATTTTGAGTTAAAGTTCCGGTTTTATCGGAGCAAATCGTCGTTACCGAGCCTAAAGTTTCCACTGCCGGCAATTTACGGATTAAAGCTTGTCTTCTCACCATTCTTTGGGTTCCAATTGCCAATGTCACCGTTACCACTGCCGGTAAACCTTCGGGAACAACGGCCACAGCCATACTGAGGGAAGTTTCGAGGAATGATTCAAAAAACTGCCAACCAAAGCGAATTACACCGCCAAGGACGACTACCGCCACTAAAGCTAGGGAACTACTCACTAAAACGTTACCTAACTGCGACATTCGCCGCTGTAGGGGAGTTGGTTCACTTTCTACTCCTTGCAACAAAGCGGCGATTTTCCCGATTTCCGTATCCATTCCCGTCTTGGTAATCGCCACTTTACCCCGCCCCTGTACTACTTCAGTACCCTGATAGACGAGGTTAATGCGATCGCCTAAAGAGGCATCTTCCGGTAAAACCTTCTGTGCTTGTTTATTCACCGATTCCGCTTCACCCGTGAGGGCAGCTTCGCGGATTTGCAGGTTTTGTGCTTCTAATAATCTGCCATCGGCGGCAATTTGTACCCCCGCTTCCAGTAACATGATATCCCCGGGGACAAGTTCCTTGGCCGCCACTTCAAAGGTGCTACCATTACGGATAACCCGGACTTTCGGCGAGGATAACTGCTTAAGGGCTGCTAAAGCCTTTTCTGCCCGACTTTCCTGGAAATATCCTAAAATACCGTTTAAAATAACAATTATAAAAATAGCGATCGCGTCTTTGGGAAATTCCCCTTTTTTCAGGTCCAAAACTGCCGAAACCACCGCCACGGCAATCAGCATCACTAACATAATGTTAGTAAACTGTTCCCATAAAATCACTAACGGGCTACGTCCCCCCGTTTCTTTTAGTTCATTTAACCCGAAAATATCCTTTCTTTTAACAATTTCCGCCTCGATTAAGCCGGTTTCCCCATTGGTTCTCAGTATTTCTAGGGTTTGTTCGCCAGTTAAATTATGCCAAGCACGATTATTCTCTATTTCCGAGACTTGGGGGGACGTAGTGGGAAAAGTCATAGCGATCGATTGAAGAGGGTGTACGCGTGAACTAAAAAGGTGAGCGAGTTAAGCTAATTACATATCACAATATCAGTTATCAGTTATCAGTGACCAGTAAGCAGTTATCAGTAAGCAGTTATCAAGGAAGTGGGGAGTGGGAAGTGGGGAACTGGGGAAGTGGGGAAGTGGGGAAATGGGGATGTGGGGAAGTGGGGAAGTGGGGAAGTGGGGAAGTGGGGAAATGGGGATGTGGGGAAGCTGTCTCATCACCCTATCACCCCAAAACCCTATCACCCTATCACCCTATCTCCTCCTGCCTCCTGACTGCTGCCCCCTGCCTTCTCGATAAGCTGAAAAAAATGTAACGAAATGTGAAGTATAATAGCGAATGTGATAAAGACAAGACATTAGAGAGTAGATAGGAAACGATGCGAGTTGCGATCGCTGGTGCGGGACTAGCCGGATTATCTTGTGCGAAATACCTTGTCGATGCGGGACATACGCCCATCGTACTGGAACGTCGCGATGTATTAGGGGGAAAAATTGCCGCTTGGAAAGATGCTGATGGGGACTGGTACGAAACCGGTTTACATATCTTCTTTGGCGCTTATCCCAATATGCTGCAATTATTCCAAGAATTAGGCATAGAAGATCGCCTACAGTGGAAAGAACACTCGATGATCTTCAATCAGCCGGAAAAACCGGGGACTTATTCGCGGTTTGACTTCCCAGATATTCCCGCCCCAATTAACGGTATTGTTGCCATTCTCCGCAATAATGATATGTTAACTTGGGAGGAAAAAATTAAATTTGGACTCGGTTTAATTCCTGCCATTGTTAAAGGACAAAGTTACGTCGAGGAGATGGATAAATATTCTTGGTCGGAATGGTTAGAGAAACAAAACATACCGCCTAGGGTAGAAAAAGAAGTGTTTGTCGCTATGTCGAAAGCCCTAAACTTTATCGATCCTAACGAGATTTCCGCCACAATTCTACTAACAGCCCTCAACCGCTTTTTACAGGAGAAAAACGGCTCAAAAATGGCTTTTCTCGACGGTTCACCCCCGGAAAGACTCTGCCAACCTTTAGTCGATTACATCACCGCTAGAGGTGGTGAGGTGCGCTTAAATGCCCCTTTAAAAGAGATTATCTTAAATGAAAACTGCACAGTTAAAGCATTCTTAATGCGCGGTTTAGACGGTGGGGAAGATTATCTTTTTGAAGCCGATCTTTATGTGTCTGCGATGCCTGTAGATCCTTTAAAAGTTTTACTACCCAAACCTTGGCAAGAAGATAAATTCTTTCAAAAATTAGAAGGATTAGAAGGGGTTCCCGTCATTAATTTACACCTCTGGTTTGATCGCAAACTAACCGACATCGATCATTTATTATTCTCCCGTTCGCCCTTACTCAGTGTTTATGCTGACATGAGCAACACCTGTAAAGAATACGCTAACCCCGATCGCTCGATGTTAGAATTAGTTCTCGCTCCCGCTCAGGATTGGATTAGCAAATCCGATGAAGAAATTATCGCCGCCACGATGAAAGAACTAGAAAAACTCTTTCCCCAACATTTTACTGGCGATAATCCCAGTCAATTGTTAAAATATCATCTGGTGAAAACTCCCCGATCAGTTTATAAAGCCACCCCTGGCCGACAAGCTTATCGACCTTCTCAAAAAACTCCGATCGAGAATTTTTATCTCGCCGGTGACTATACCATGCAAAAATATTTAGGAAGCATGGAAGGAGCCGTTTTATCAGGGAAATTAGCGGCAGCAGTGATCAGCAAAGATCACCCCGCAGCACCGCTAAACCTGAATAAAACCCAATCTACACCAGTGTCCAGCGCTCGTTAATTCTCTGGCTAGGGACTAATGACGAAAATGGCCTTGAGTGAGACAATGCTATATCATTAGCCACAGTTCGCCGTTAATCTAAGTCAATCATTCCGCCCCAGCAGAATGCTCCAATTGCCAAAACCGACCCACCCCACCAAACCCCTCGTCTCCCTTGCGGAGTCCTACGAACTCTGTCGCCGGATTACAGAGAAGTATTCCAAAACGTTTTATCTCGGTACTCTCCTGATGCCGAAAGCAAAACGTCAAGCGATCTGGGCAATTTATGTCTGGTGTCGTCGTACCGATGAACTGGTCGATGGACCCCAAGCCCGGTTAACTACACCTGAAACCCTTGATTTATGGGAAAAACAGCTAGAAACCGCCTTTTCTGGGGTTGCCATCGAGGATGCCGACGTCGCTCTCGTGGATACTCTAGAAAAGTTCCCCATGGATATCCAACCCTTTCGGGATATGATCGCCGGGCAACAGATGGATCTCTATCGCAGTCGTTATCAAACCTTTGATGAACTAAAACTGTACTGCTATCGGGTGGCGGGGACGGTGGGGTTAATGTCCAGCGCGGTGTTAGGATTGGAAGATGGCGATCGCTCGGCTCCTTGGCGGCGCAATCAAAGCGTCTATATTCCGCAAGAAGAAGCGATCGATCTCGGTATTGCCAATCAATTAACCAATATTTTGCGGGATGTGGGGGAAGATGTCCATCGTGGGCGGATTTATCTACCTTTAGAGGATTTAGAGCGTTTTAACTACAGCGAAGACGATTTACTCAAAGGGGTTAATGATCACCGTTGGCAGGCGTTAATGCGCTTCCAAATTGAGCGCGCTCGTTATTACTACGATTCCGCCGAAAGGGGGATTCGCGCCCTTAATCCCGATTCCCGTTGGCCGGTTTGGGCGGCTTTACTGCTTTATCAAGGCATTTTAGACGTAATTGAAGCAAATAACTACGATGTCTTCGCCCGTCGTGCCTTCGTGCCTTTACCCAAGAAAATGCTCTATTTACCCGTGGCTTGGTTGCGATCGCAAGCGTTATAAAAATTCGACGGGTTTTGCTGCTTGCCGACTCCACCCGCGGCAAAAAGTTTTTCGCGGGGGCAGGGTGTGGGGTGTGGGGTGTGGGGTGTGGGTTTTCAGAGCGATTTAGGAGTCACCAACCAGAAAGGTCCGGTTTCCGTGCAGGGAAGATCTCGATCGCTTTCGTAAACCACAAGACTGTCTTGCCGATCCAAAACTAACGCTTCTCCTAGACGGACGTAGGAGATAAACGGGACAAGATAGCGGACGACCGGCTCATCGAAAATTTTGGGTGGGAAACCCCGCCGTTCTAGGTTGGCTTTACGTTAGAATTAAAAAGACCGTCTCGAAAACCAAGTGGGCGGACAGCACCTTGAAAACTCGGCTTAGGGGG
>NZ_SFBY01000444.1:0-3307 GCF_007095505.1 Microcystis sp. M_QC_C_20170808_M3Col | reverse complement strand
GCTCGATCCAATAAACGCTTGGGGAGAGAATACCTCTACTTTTTCAGAAGCAATTCTGTCTTTCGCAAGTAATCTCTGTGAACCAAGAATCCCCGTCTCTTTAGAGCGGGGAGTGTCAAAGGTTAAGACGGCACTGGAGAAGCTCAGTAGCGATAACGTGATAGTTTAGATCCGATCGGTAATGTGATGTGAGGAAAATAATGACCAGAGTAAATCCGAAGTTAATTATTCATGGGGGAGCGAGTTCCCTAGAGGACAAAGGTGGTTTAGAATCAGTCCGCGATTCTCTCCGGGGGATTGTTAAGAATATTTACAACCTCCTTGACAATGGTGCTAGTGCTGTGGAGGCGGTGACAAAAGGATGTATGTTACTGGAGGATGAACCGCGATTTAATGCCGGGACCGGTTCGGTGGTGCAATCGGACGGTCAGGTGCGAATGAGTGCAGCCTTGATGGATGGTCGTCACCAGCGTTTAAGCGGTGTCATTAACGTCTCGCGGGTACAGAATCCCATTAGCCTAGCCCAATTTCTCCAAAGTCAAGAGGATCGCATTCTCTCGGAAATTGGAGCTGCAGATCTGGCCAGAGAATTACAAATTCCCCTCTATGATCCCCTCACCGATTATCGGATTCAAGAATGGATGGAGGAAAGAAAGACGAATTTTAACCGTAAAATGGCCCGTTTATTCGCCGACTCGTCAGCGCAACGGGGAACTATCGGGGTGGTGGCCCTTGATCAGCAAGGAGACATCGCCGCCGGAACTTCTACCGGGGGTAAGGGACTAGAAAGAATCGGTCGCGTTAGTGACAGTGCCATGCCGGCCGGCAATTATGCGAATCCATGGGCTGGAGTAAGCTGTACGGGGGTCGGGGAAGATATTATCGATGAGTGTTTAGCCGCTAAGGTGGTCATTCGCGTCACCGATGGTTTTTCCCTCGCCGCTGCCGTGGAGAAATCCATGCGCGAATCCCAAACTAATGGTCGGGATCTGGGCATGATTTCCCTTGATCGTCAGGGGAATATTGTTTGGGGGAAAACGGCGGAAATTCTCTTGGCTGCCTATCACGACGGTCAGGCGATCGGTGATACCCTAGAATGGCACGGTGAAAATGTGGGTTTAATCGGTCAAGTAGCCGTCGGATAGGGGAACAAACTGCGATCGAGCCGAGTCTTTTCGGTTAATCTGTACAAGATACTTCTTCTCGAAAATCTCCGTGTGGCAATATATTATTCCTATTTTTGACCCCGATGTGAAAAACTGGTCAGCCGAAGCGCGATTATTGCGCTGGATGACTTTTTTGTGGCTGTCAGTCGGGTTAGTGGTGCTTTTTTCCGCTTCCTACGCTCTGGCTGACAGTCGCTTTGATAACGGACTATACTATTTTATACGCCAATTAATCTGGCTTTGGATTGGCTTAATTGGCTTTAATTTCCTGGTGCGATTGCCGATCGAGAAACTCCTCAAAATCGCACCCTGGATGATTTTATTAGTTTTAGGATTAATTTTGATCACTCTTATCCCCGGTTTGGGAACTAATATCAACGGTGCCACCCGTTGGATTAAAATCGGGCCGATTCTCTTGCAACCGTCGGAATTTATGAAACCGTTTCTCGTCCTGCAAGGGGCGGCGGTTTTTGGTGGTTGGCCGCGTTTAAATGTCAATCAACGATTAACTTGGATCGCTATTTTTGGGCTAATTCTAGCGGGCATCCTCTTACAACCTAACTTGAGTACCACTGCTCTTTGCGGTATAACTCTCTGGTTGATCGCTCTTGCCTCCGGTCTGCCTTTATCCTACATGACCAGCACCGCTTTACTGGGTTTAACTATGGCCGTGGTTAGTGTTACTTTCCGCGAATACCAGAGAAAACGGATTTTGTCTTTCTTAAACCCCTGGCAGGATCCCCGGGGTGATGGTTATCAATTAGTGCAGAGTTTACTGGCGATCGGTTCTGGCGGAACCACCGGCAGCGGTTACGGTTTATCCCAACAAAAATTATTTTATCTACCCTTCCCAGATACGGATTTTATTTTCGCTGTCTTTGGCGAGGAATTTGGTTTTATTGGCGGTATTTTACTGTTAATCATGCTATTTCTCTACGCTACTCTCGCCCTGATCGTGGCGGTTAAATGTCGTCATCGCATCAAAAAATTAGTGGCGATCGGGGCGATGGTAATTTTAATCGGTCAATCCCTGTTAAATATCGGTGTGGCCACTGGTTCTTTACCCACTACCGGCTTACCTTTCCCTCTCTTTAGTTATGGCGGCAGTTCCAGTTTAGCCAGTCTCTTTTTAGCCGCCCTCTTAATCCGCGTGGCTAGGGAAGAAAATGACCCCGATCCGGTTCCCACCAGTAAAAAAAGTCCTCAGAAAATTGTCTCGGTTTTCACTCAATATTAGATTTATTCAGCAAGCTCTAATTAAAGATTTTCTTAAGATTTCTGTCCATAGCCGCTCCCCGCTCCCATGCAGTCTCAACAAGAGTTTTAGGCTTAACCGAGCCGTATTACCCCCGTTCCCCGTTCCCCGGCCAAACCCTAGAAATCATCGGGAATAATCCATTGGGTCGGTTGCGTCAGTTTTTTCAGTCTAGCGGTTTCTGCCATTTCTAACATCTTTTCCAAAGAAGTTTCGGCAATAAATTTAGCTGCTTCGGCGGCATGGGCTTGATTGGGGCATTTATCGCCTAAAATACAACCATTTAGGCAATCTACAGCACAATTTACCTGTTTTTCCATAAAAAAATTCTTTTTCTGACTAGATTTGGCCTTTATATTTTAACCCAACTTTTTTAAGTAGGGTTTGCTGAATAAATCTAAAAACCTTGTTGGATAAGGCTTTTAGACTTTTTTGACCTCAAAAAGTGCCGACCTTTGGAGTGATTGAGGGGAAAATTCCGGGACTTTTTCCCTGAAAATTAGGTAATTGACCAGGTGAAAATGGGTAAAACCCCACACCCCACACCCCACACCCTACACCCTACACCCCGCCACCACCGAAAAACTTTTTGCCGCAAACCCTAAGTAATTATGCCAGTTAAGAAAGCGGCACGCTTAACCTTTCCCTAACCCATAAATTACTATATATTTTAATTGTGTGAGGAGTGAGAAGAAAGCAAAGTCCTTGGGGTCGAAACACGGCAAGACTCCCAGGGGCTTTTCCATGTCTAGGGAACAGTTGTCAGTCTTGACATCCTCGCCGCCCTAAAAGTGCGGCGATTCCTAAACCTCACGATTTAAGTTTCTGCTTCAACCACCGTTGCATACCACGGTTAAAAAACCATGTACTGTCTTACACAAAGTCC
>NZ_SFBY01000443.1:0-3455 GCF_007095505.1 Microcystis sp. M_QC_C_20170808_M3Col | reverse complement strand
GGGAAAAAGTACCTGAATTTTCCCCCTGATCACTCCCATGCCTGGTACTTTTTGATTGACAAAAAGTCTAAAAGTCTTACCCAACAAGGTTTTTAGATTTATTCAGCAGACCCTACTTAAGTACCTAATAGCATTTTTCACCCTGAAACATCGATTTTTAGTACAATATTACTGCAATATTAAAAGCAGTGAACAAATAAACAGCGATGATCACCGGCGAATTAAAATCCAAAATAGATAAACTTTGGACAACCTTCTGGAATAACGGCATTAGTAACCCGCTTTCGGTAATCGAGCAGATTTCCTATTTACTCTTTATCAAGCGCCTAGATGACCTAGAACTGGCTAAAGAGCGCAAAGCCCAAAGATTAGGCGAAAAACTGGAAAATCCCACCTTTACCCCCAGCCAACAGCATATCCGTTGGTCGCACTTCAAAAATCTCGATGATGGGGAGACGATGCTCCAGATTGTCCGGGATGAAGCGTTTCCCTTTATCAAAGATCTGGGGCAATTCTCCAAGGGTAGCACCTACGCCAAACACATGAGAGACGCGGTGTTTCTCATCGCCTCCCCGGCGCTGCTGGCCACGGTAATCGAGCAAATCGAAAAAATCCCGATGGAGGATCGCGACACCAAGGGCGACCTTTACGAGTATATGCTCTCAAAACTGAGTACAGCCGGGACTAACGGACAGTTTCGCACGCCGCGCCATATTATCAAAATGATGGTGGAGTTATTAGCACCCGGACCGAGGGAGGTTATCTGTGATCCGGCCTGTGGCACAGGAGGCTTTTTAGTGGCGGCTGCCGAGTATGTGCGGGAGTTAAAGGACAGCGAGGGGGGACGATTACTTCATGAACGCGGCAACCTAGAGCATTTCAATAACCAAATGTTCCACGGTTTTGATTTTGATGCGACGATGTTACGCATCGGCAGCATGAACCTGATGTTACACGGTATCGAGCAGCCGATTATCGAGGCCCGGGATTCCCTATCGGAGGATCACGCCGGAGTAGAGGATAGTTTTACCTTGATTCTGGCTAATCCACCGTTTAAGGGTTCGGTGGAGAAATCTACTATTGCCAAGGATTTATCGAAAATCATCGACACCACTAAAACCGAGTTATTATTCATGGCCCTGTTTTTGCGGTTGCTGAAGACGGGGGGAAAAGGCGCGGTAATTGTGCCGGATGGGGTGCTATTTGGCTCGTCGAAGGCCCACAGGGACATCCGCACCATCTTGGTAGAGGAACATAAGCTAGAGGGGGTGATATCGATGCCGTCGGGGGTTTTTAAGCCTTACGCGGGGGTATCTACCGCGATTCTCATCTTTACGAAGCTGGGGGTAAGGGAAAAGGGGACTGACTTCGTTTGGTTTTATGACATGGTGGCGGATGGTTTCTCTCTCGATGATAAACGCCAACCGATTGCCGATAATGATATCCCGGATTTGCTGCGCTGTTGGCATAATCGCGACTCCGCTCAGGACACCAACCGCAAAGCGAAGGCGTTTTTTGTGCCTCGCGAGGAGATTCAAGCCAATGCTTATGATCTATCAATTAACCGCTATAAAGAGATAGAGTACGAGGAAGTGAGCTATGAGCCTCCAAAGGTGATTTTACAGAAGTTAAGGGCTTTAGAGGCTGATATTCGTCAGGATTTGGACGCATTAGAGGAGATGTTAGGATGATGGCAGAATACCGATGAGAATTATTTCCCGCCGCACCCTCCAAGAGTTTTGGGAGATTCATCCCGATGCGGAGCAACCGCTCAAAGCTTGGCTGGCCGAAGCGAAAAAGGCTCAATGGCAGAATCCTAACGATATTAAGCGAACGTATCGAAACGCTAGTATCGTCAGTGATAACCGGGTGGTTTTTAACATCAAAGGCAATGATTATCGTTTAATTGTCCATGTTCGTTACGATATTGGTATTCTGTTCATTCGATTCATTGGCACCCATCGACAGTACGACAAGATAGACGCAAACAGGATTTAAAACTCACTATGTTAGACCTACATCCTCTCAAAACCGAATCCGAGTATGAGGCGGCTTTACTGGAGATTGAGTCGCTTCTGGAAGTACCTCCGGGGACACCAGAAGCAGCGCGCTTAGATTTGCTGGCTACACTGGTTGATGCCTATGAACAGGAACATTTTCCCATCGCTCTACCGGATCCTATCGAAGCGATTCGGTTTTATCTAGAGAGCCGAGGATTAGACGCTCAGGTTCTGATACCTATTCTCGGCGATCAGGAACAGGTAAATCAAGTATTAAACCGCCAACAGCCCCTATCGCTGGAGATGATTCGGCAACTGCATCAAATCTGCAATATTTCGGCAGAGGTGCTGATTCAGTCCTACGCACTGGAGGGGGTGTTATGAAAAATCTACAGCTAGAGGTTATTCTGCGGGAGATAAAAGATTATTTCCATCTGCTCTATCAAAACCAATTACCGAAAATCGTCCTTTACGGTTCCCAAGCACGGGAAGATGGACGGGAAGATTCTGATATCGATCTTTTAGTCATTCTTTCCGGTGTGGTGGATCCCTATCAGGAAATTGACTGCACGAGTGAATTTATCGCTAGGCTTTGCCTTGATTATAATGTGGTTGTTTCCCGTCATTTTATCTCTGCGGCAAAGTTCCAGAGCGGAGATAACCCATTCCTTGACAACATACGGCGCGAAGGGGTTACGCTATGACAGTGACAACAAAGCAACAGGTAATTAGTCTGCTAGAGCAAAATCAAGGGGAATTACGGCGATTGGGAGTTAGTCGCTGTGGTTTGTTCGGATCTTTTCGGACAGAGCAGACGACAGAGAAGAGCGATGTAGATATTTTGGTGGTGTTTCAGCCCGGGATGAAGACGTTTAATAATTTTATGGATTTATGTTTCTTTTTGGAGGACTTGTTTGGTCGGAGTGTGGATCTGGTTACACCTGAGTCATTGAGTCCTTTTTTTGGACAACGAATTCTCGATGAGGTGGAATATGTCCTTTAAAAATATGCCGGTAGGGTGGGTTAGACGGCAACAATCTAGGCGTTAAAGTCAATCTAACAATCCGTCGTAACCCACCGTTTTAGTCCACCGAAAGGATGTTTGATTTATGTTTGAAAATAAGATTGATCAGGTTTTACAAGCGTTAAAGGAGATGTTGGGATGAAGGATTGGCCATCTGTCGCACTAGGCGATATTTTTGAAATTGCTCGTGGTGGTTCGCCAAGACCGATTCAGAATTTTCTGACAGAAGAACCTGACGGTGTAAACTGGGTAATGATTGGTGATGCTTCGGATAGTTCAAAATACATCACACACACTAAAAAGCGCATTTTGAGGCGTTGTCAGATTAAGAGATGATGAGGTAAAATAAATGAAAAATAAAATAAGCAGAAAGAACAATGAAATGCCCAGAATGTCAAAGCCATCACATCAATAAAAATGGTCATCGAGGT
>NZ_SFBY01000442.1:0-4535 GCF_007095505.1 Microcystis sp. M_QC_C_20170808_M3Col | reverse complement strand
GTCTTTGCTAAATTTATCCCAAATAAAGCGAGTCACGGATGCAACCAGTTATCTAAATCCGTCAAAGTGTCAAAGTCTAATAAAGCGAGTCCTAAGTCTTCTAATCGCTCCACAGGAAGGCTGCGGATGATTTCTTCTAGATTCTGGGGTATTTCACCGAAACGTCGTTGAAGTTGACGGAGGACTAACTTTGCTTCTCCTCTTTGTTCACCTTGCTGAACCGCTTGTTCTCTATCCTGTTGGTAAAGTGGAGCTAAACGCATAATAAACTCCCTATCCTCCTGTGTTTTTTTTTGATAACGCTTCTAGATTTTTACTCAAATTAGACAATAAGTTTAAAGAAGCCGATTTTAGAGGAGCATTCGGTGATAATCTCTCTAATTCATCGATAGCTCTCTCTCTTGTTCCTCCTTTACTATTTTTCTAATCGGAGACTACTGGCTACTGACTCCTAACCCTAACAACAATTTTTGATTTTTGCCGGAGATATAAATAATCTTCCAGTTGCCGTTTGCCAGGCTCAGAACTAGGATAGGAAAGAACGAGGCATTAATGCAGCAAGAGAGGCTTATACTGTGACTAATGTAGCGATCGATGTCCGATTAACCGAGACTTCTCTGTGGCAATGGCAAATATGGCAAGGATTGCCCTATCTTACCTGTAGTCTCCTAGAGGACTGGTCCCACGGCTTTTTTACCCGTCATTATTACCCCCAAACCCCGGAAGCTTTTACGGCTGCTCTGGGTACAAATATACCGGTTTATCGGGTTAAACAGGTACATGGCGATCGCCTATTAAATCCCCAAGGGATTACTAACCCGGAAATTGTCGAAGCGGATGGAATTATCACCGATGCTTCCGGTCAAGGGATTTGGGTGGCCAGTGCTGATTGTACGCCCGTACTAATAGGCGATCGCTCTACTGGTGTTGGGGTGGCGATTCATTCTGGATGGAGAGGGACGGCCAAAAGGATAGTTCCCAAAGCAGTAAAGCAGTTATTAAACTCCGGTAGTTGTTTAGATAACTTAGTGCTGGCCCTGGGGCCGGCAATTGCCGGGGAAGTGTATCAAGTAGAGACAGAAGTTGCCGCAGAAGTGGGTTTAAGTTTATTCCCCCAAGAAACCAATCCCGACCAAATTCTGGCGAATTTATTTAACCTGTCCCCCTCCCCCTTATTTGCTGACGAGGAAAAAGGAAAAGTGCGCTTAGACGTGCGACGGGTGATTTATCATCAACTACAACAGTTAGGAATTAGGGATGAACAAATTGCGATCGCTCCTTTTTGTACCTATCAACAAGAGGATCATTTTTTCTCCTATCGTCGGGAAAAAGCCAAAAAAATTCAATGGTCTGGCATAGTTAGCCGTTAATAACTCAGTGGACCTTCTCACTCAAGAATTCGCCCTTTCTTTTCACTGATTACTGATTACTGCTCACTGATAACTGAAAAATCCCCCCCCTCTCCCATGCGTATTGTTTTTTTCGGAACCCCGACTTTTGCTGTTCCCAGCCTAAAAAAATTATTAGCCAATCCCGATATAGAAGTAATTGCCGTCGTTACCCAACCGGACAAGCGCCGGGGAAGGGGTAATCAATTAATCCCCTCACCGGTGAAACAAATAGCCATAGAACGGCAAATACCGGTTTGGCAGCCCAAAAGTGTCAAAAAAAACGCTCGAACCTTAGATTTTCTCAGACAATCGCGGGTGGATGCCTTTGTGGTGGTTGCCTACGGACAAATTCTCTCCCCAGAAATTCTAGAGATGCCGAGATTAGGCTGTATTAACGTTCATGGCTCAATTTTACCGAAATATCGGGGAGCAGCCCCCGTGCAGTGGTGCATCGCTAGGGGAGAAAAAGAAACCGGCATTACCACCATGTTAATGGATGCGGGCATGGATACCGGACCGATGCTACTGAAAGCCTACACCCCGATCGCTCTTTTTGACCATGCCGAACAGGTGGGAGCAACCCTAGGACAAATAGGGGCGGATTTGCTCCTAGAAACCCTCTCTAAGCTCGATCGAGCAGAAATTACCCCAATTCCTCAAAATAACGACGATGCCACCTATGCCCCTTTAATTCAAAAATCTGACTATCTAATCCACTGGCAAGATTCGGGCCGGAGAATTCACGATCGAGTCCGGGGTTTTTATCCTAATGCGCTAACCACTTTCCGGGGACAACCTCTAAAAGTGATGGCGACTATTCCCCTAGACGATCCTAGTCAACTGCCTCGAGAATTACAGACAAAAGACCTTTCTCATCTAAGCGGAGAAGTGGGATCGATCGTGGCTCTCTGGAAAAATTTCGGGCCGGTAGTGCAGACGGGTGAGGGTTTATTATTATTAAAAGAAGTGCAATTATCGGGAAAATCACCGCGTTCTGGTGGGGATTTGGTCAATGGTTCCCGTTTAACTATCGGTGAGATTTTCGGTCAATAGTTTTGGTGGGGATGGCTTTCCTTTGCTCCTCTATGCTTCACTGGTGAAGATTTTTTTCAACTTGCGAAAGCGATCGGAATAACTTCTTAACACTTCGATCGCAAACATGGGGGTTTCCTGCACGGCAAATAAAAACTGCGGTTGATTGAGACAGGCTAATTTACAATCAGTTTTGGCAATAGCTGTGGATTCTCGCAGTTTATCCCCATGCAGGAGCGATCCTGCTCCGAATACATCCCCTTTTTCTAGAGTTTCTATCAATTGTCCCTTGACATACATCTCCACTTCTCCGCTAAGAATACCGTACATTAACTCGCCCTCCGTGCCATCGGCAAAAATAACTTCACCAGCTTGAAAAGTGCGATCGGGATGATTTTCGAGAATTTTAATCGTTTCTACGGGACTTAACATGATTTAACAATAATTTTTCGGGTTATCTCTCCCATTTTCCGATATATTGAACTCCCCGATCATCGTTTTTGTGTGTAAGAACACATCTCCCATCTCCCCAAGAGTTGTCTGGGGGTGGGTTTGAAACTTCTCTACCTGACAAAGATTCGGTTTGACTCTCAGAAATGCTTTGTTTAATGCTTGTCGGGGAGGGAAAATTTCTGTCTTCATACCTTTATCCTCTTCCTACCCAATCCGATTTTTCAGTCTATTTTTTTCTCTTTTATCTTCGCTGAAAAACCCTATATATATGGGCGCACGGATTCCGATTATACATAAAGTATAAAGCAAGTCTCGCCATTTGTCAAGGGTTTTCTGAAAATCTCCCCCACTTCCCACTTCCTTGAGAAAATACCTAGTTTAAAACTGTTCGATCGCTTCTTGGGTGATTTCTGCGATCGCTGATAAACTGGGACTAACTTGGCCGATATCGGTGGATAACCAGAGAAGATACTCGACGTTACCCGCAGGTCCGGTAATGGGAGACCAAGTTAAACCCCGATAGAACCATCCTAAGACTTCGGCGGCCTGTAAAACCTGAAAAATCGCCCCCGCTTGGTCTTGGTGGTCGCGAACTACCCCTTTTTTGCCGACTTTTTCCCGTCCCACCTCGAATTGGGGTTTGACCAATAAAATCGCTTCTCGCGGTGGATTTAATAGCGTCCACAGGGTCGGTAAAACTTTGGTCAAAGAAATAAAGGACAGATCCATAACTGCTAAATCGGCGGGTTTTTCCTGTCCGTATAACTTTTCCGGGGTTAAATAGCGAAAATTAGTTCTTTCTAGTAAAATAACCCGTTCATCCTGCCGTAAACTCCAGGCCACTTGTCCATAACCCACATCAACCCCATAAACCCGTTTTGCTCCTTTTTGCAAGAGACAATCGGTAAATCCCCCCGTGGAAATGCCTCCATCTAAACAAATGCGATCGCAGACATCGATGGCAAACAATTCTAAGGCCTTAGCTAATTTTTCGCCCCCCCTTGACAAATAGGGCAGTTTCTGCTTAACCTCGATCACCGCTGACCGGTCGATTTCTGTGGCCGGTTTATCGATGATTTGGTGATTGACTTTCACTTCTCCAGCGCGAATTAATCGCTGTGCCTGTTGACGGGAATCACAGAGATTTTTGGCTACTAATAATAAATCTAATCTTTGTTTCGGCAAGGAAGGCCTCCCAATAATCAGCGCCTAATTCTAAAAAATACCTTATTTTTCCGCAAGCAATCCCAGAAGGAAGATTATAAGTAAGGAGAGGGGTAAGCGAAACCCATCAGCTACATTTTCGCTGCCATCCCGATATTTTATGGATAAAGATACTCAATTCGCCGTTTTGGTCATTGGCATCCCCTTTCTAGGACTAGCTTACTGTGGCTTGATTTTTGCCGTGATGATCTATTGGGTGTGGGCCCGGGAACATCCCGTGACCATGGCCACTTTTTTCGTCCTTGCTCCTTCTTTGATTTCTGGCTCTATCTGGCTGTTAGCCTCCTATAAAGCCCGCCAAAAGGAGCGTTTGGGGTTATCGAAAATTTGGGTTAAAACCCCGTCGTTTTACGACGGCTTTAAGCTACAATGGAAAAAGCGATAACCAAGCTAAAAACTGAACCTTGACAACAGATAGTAGGGGGTTTCGTTCAG
>NZ_SFBY01000441.1:0-5840 GCF_007095505.1 Microcystis sp. M_QC_C_20170808_M3Col | reverse complement strand
AGAAAAGACTTCAAATTCGGCCTTGAACGAGTAAAACTTTCTAGGAAATAAGGTTGAACATGAGATTTTTTCGACTTGTTCAAGGTGGCCGGAGGGCATTCGGACACTGAAAACGGACGTGGAGAAAGTGTCAGACTTAAGCAATTAAGCGTTTTTCGGTGAAGCGTCAACCCCGTTCAGCGACTACCCTAAAAAAGTGGCGTGGTGAGGAATCGCCGTCCGTTTTACGGCGGCGAGGATGTCAATTTGAGAGACCAATTTTAAGCTGGGACGGGGTTGGATTGTTCCCCCGTAAGCGACGGCAGTGTCAGGAGATAGGACAAGATGAGGAGATATACCCAGGGAAATTCGATAGATTTCCCCAGCTTTATCCATTAATTGCTGTTTAACTGGCTCTTTAGGCAAATTTTGCCGCCAAGCTAGGGGAATACCCTCGATACCGTTGTACAATCCCGCCCAAATTCCCGCTAAAGTGGTGGTTAATTGCCGTTGATAGGGACTAGAATTAGCGCGACGCACGCTAACGGCGAAATCCTCGGTCGTTTGCAGAAAGGTATAGAGAGAAGCTGCGATCGCAATTCCTAAAGGTGAGATATCTTTCGCCCAAGCCGATAAAATGAACTCTAAGGGATGATTTTGCCCTAAAGCTGACTGAATCTGCTCTAATAGCTTATTCTTGGGCTTAATAGTTAGTAATTGCCCCATTAACTGATTTAAAGGCTTTTTCCCCTGTAATAACAGACCTACTGCCTCTCCCCAAATTATCGCTTCTTGTTGGGTTAACTCGGAAATTAACCCCTTTTTCAGCCAAAAATTTAATCTAGCTTGCCAACGTTCCCCATGGTCAGGCCAGGTTAAAATCTCCGGCAACAGCACAAATAATAACGCCGATTCCGACTCTTGCTTGGCTGCGATCGCAATCTGCAAGTCTTCCTTAGATTGCAGAGCTTGCAAAAGCAGGGTCGTCCTTGGCGTAGCCTCATAGTTAAAGGCTGGTATTAAGGGCTGATTATGCAAGGATTCCCCAATATATGCCCCGATTAACCCTCCCTGAAGGCGATCGAGGGGTGAAAAAACCTTTTGCATAAATTAGCTCAATTTGCCCGGTAGGTGACTTCCTCGACTTTGCCCGGTTGTCCCAGTTGTTTAGCATTGGCATTATTAACAGCAACGTAAACCCCGCCGGCATTACCCGCCCTCACGGTTAATTCTCGGTTTGCTTGCCAAGTGCGATGGGTTCCTTGGGGCAGCACACCCTCAAATTCTGTCTTGCCATCCACCACCACCCGCAGCCAGCAGTCATCCTCCAGTTTTACCCCCACCACCAGCTGCTGATTATTGCTGGTTTTGTTGGCTACCGGTTGAAGGGGATTGCTTTTCGGTTGGACAATTTGCTGTTGTGGCAAGGAAGGCGGCGGTAAGCGATTCGATTGCAGTACCGATTTTTGCAGGACGTGGGATAGGGTTTGTACGGAACCAATAACTAAGATTAAATAAAGAAAATAGAGATGAATCGGGCGAATTTGAAGACGCGGCAGCGATAAAGACGGTTTTGTTCCCCTAAAAAAGTTATTTACCTTGGTGGGAAAACGTCGGCTAATCGTCTCACCATCCAAGGCGAGACTATCAGCAAATTGCTTGATTAACCAACGAATATAAATCGGCTCGGGCAATGCTTCCAAATCCCCCGCTTCCAGCGCTTCTAGGCGATGGCGCGGGATTAAGGTTTTCTGGGCAATTTCTTCGAGGGAAAGGGACTGTTCTAGGCGATTTTTTTGCAAATAAACGCCGATTTCCAGTAATTTGGTTCGCTGTTTATGCTGGGGATCGAGTTGTGATTGGAGAAGGCGAAACATATCGCTATTAGGGGCTGACTTTCAGCTTAGTTAATCTGGCTTGTTAAATATTTCAGTTCATCAAGGGTTAAAAAACGGTAATGACCCAAGGGTAAGGGGGAATTATTACCAGAGTTTAGTTGAATACGACCGATGGCACTGCGATGAAGTTTCAGGACGTGATAACCTAATTCTTCGGCTACACAGCGAATCTGCCGATTTCTTCCCTCCACTAAAATAACTTCTAGTAGGGTTTTTTGGTCGGTTTGCTTGAGTATCTCAACCTGTGCGGGTAAGGTTTTTTTTCCCTCTAAGAGGATACCTTCTCGCCAACGCTGGAGCGCAAGTCTATCAATCGCACCATCTAGCCAAACCCGATAGGTTTTGGGCAAATGATAACGGGGATGGGTGAGGGTGAGGGTGAGTTGACCGTCGTTGGTGAGGAGTAAAGCCCCAGTGGTGTTAATGTCCAACCTTCCTACGGGATGTAACCCTGTCTCGCTGGCGAGGGAGTCGGGCAAAAGGTCAATTACCGTCGGCCGGTTTTGTGGATCCTTACAGGTAGAAACCACACCAATGGGTTTGTTGATCAGTATATACAATCTTTGGGGACGATTGGCCGGTTCAATTTTTTTTCCGTCTATCTCTAGGTGATCTTTTTCGGGGTCGGCTTTTTCTCCTAACTGCACGATTTTGCCATTCCGTCTCACTCGTCCGGCCACGATCATCTCCTCCGCCCTTCTTCGGGAGGCAATTCCCCACTGGGCAAGGATTTTCTGGACTCTCTCCGCCATTTTTTTTTAGTTTTTAACCCTTTCTCTCTCCTATTATAGGCATCCTAAAAGGGTTTTTTCGCCCAAAAAGTGAAGAAAAACCGAATATCTCCGGCTGCCTCTTTGATTTTTTTTTTCTGAAAACTTCTCAAAAAAAAAGGAGTGATCCCTTGACTTGGGCGGCGGCTTCGGTTATACTTTTCTTATAATGGGAATCTGTCTGTCTTTTGTGGAGTGCCACCACTCGATTATATATAAAGTCTTATAAAAATATTATCGCAAAAAGCCGTGAAAAAAGCAAGCAAAATTTTGCCGACAATTGTTAAAAAAGTCGGGCTAATTTTCCTTACACGGGTTATTTCTCGGTTATCCAAGCGGTAAACTTTGATTGGGGATGAATTGGGGACGTAAGCGACGGAGTTTGCGTCTCTTTGTTATAATTCAAAGGCTAGGCTATAATAACTCTTCATAAACACCGATAATTTTGGTCAAAGATGTAAAAAAAATGAATATTCAACTCGTGGAATCTCTAGTTAATGCAATTAAATCCTTGTCCCTAGAAGAACAGGAATTGTTAGGAAAAAAACTCAAAGATCACCCCTCTTGGGAAATTGCATTAGAACGAATTGACGCAACTCGAAAAGCCATTTATGAACGTCGTCAGGGAAACCCATTTGAAACCGATGTTACTGAAATTATTCATCAAATGAGAGAAGAAAGAGATCGGCAATTGATGGAAGAAATTGTGAGTGAATAGAGAAAATAATGACTAATACATTTATCTGTGTTGATTCTAGTTTTATAGTTCATTTAACAACGGTTGAACCTTCTGTAACAATGTATAGTCAACTCTGGCAAAAATGGATGACCGAGGAAAATTTAGTGATTGCGCCAACTTTATTATGTTACGAAGTCACTAACGTATTTCATCGTCTGAAAAAAGCTGGTCAAATTTTGGAGACAGAAGCGCAAACCCTCCTTACAGAAGTCTTAGATTTACCCATTCAGTTTCATGGAGATATTTACCTCCATTACCAAGCAATAGAAATTTCGCAAACCTTGAATCTTCCTGCTACTTATGATGCCCATTATCTAGTATTAGCTCAACGATTTCAAGCAAATTTATACACCAGCGATAAACGCTTATTTAACAGCGTTAAATCTTCTCTAAGTTGGGTTCATTTGGTTGAAGTGTAGATTTTTATTTCTCTCTCAATAGCTTTAGTTTTATTTAACCTGACAATTCAAGTCAGTATCGGTGATATTCGTACCAATACAGATGGTTTAATCATTGCTACATCTTCCTCTGTCTGCTCTAGATAAACACCGATAATTTTGGTCAAAGATGTAAAAAAGGAAGATCATTATTGTGAGAGGGTGTAATTAGTATAATTAAAGTAAAAATCATTCCAAGGTAGCCATGATTAAAAATATTAATGTAACTGGACTTAAACCTGAACAAATTCAGCAGATACAGGTACTTATTGCCGCATTTAAAGCTCAAAATCAACTCAATAAAGGTGAAACTGAAATTGATATGATTGAATACCTGTTGGAAAATCCTATAGAGGTTGATAATTTAGAATTTATGAAACGAGAAGAAATTTATGACAGAACTTAAAAATCATAGTTGTTTTGTTGATTCTAATATTTGGCTTTATGCTTTTTCCACTGATAAAAAAGAAGAAACTAAAAGAATAATTGGTGCGTTACGCTATCGCGCTTCGCACCCGACGATTTATGTTTTTGTTTGAGCGCGAACGTTTATAATCAAAATATCATTATTTTGGAGTAAAAGAAAAATGCGTAAACAGACCATTCAATATACATCATCTTTAGATGCTTTGATTGCTGTTGCCAAGCGACTTAGCGTCTATGAGAACCAACATAAAATGGATTCCGAAGATTTTTATAAAGAATACAATCAGGGAATATTGTCAGATGATATAATATTTATAGAATGGGCAAACGATTATCGTCATTACCTTGCTTTGCGTCAAGAATTAGAACAAAGATTAAATCATGATGCTTAAACTTTTATCTGATTAACTCAATCAAGTAGAGCAAGCAATTGTGCAGTGTGAAAATGCTTATGTAGAATGTTATCAAGAAGAAATACTGACATCACAAAGAGCTAATTATAAGAATTAGGTTACGTTTCAAGCGAACCCATTTATTAGAAATAAACGAAGCTATAGTAATCACAGACAATTACTTAGAATTCCTAGATTATCGTTACCATTTACAAGATGAAAAAAACAACCTAGTTTTTCGTTATGATAGTACCCCTCACTTTCCCAATCTCTCTACTTTTCCCCATCACAAGCATTTACCAAACGATGTAATTAGTTGTCACAAACCCGAAATTAATCAAGTCTTAAAAGAAGCAACAGAGTTATTGAGGTAAATAAAACGTTTTTAATGCGATCGCCACTCTTGTAGGGTGCGTGTTTGTGGCGATAATCTCTGAAAAAAAACCTAAATTAAGAATCGGCTGTAACAGAGCAACTTTATTATTAAATTGGTGGGCTAATTCTTTGTACCAATCCCATCACACAAATGCCTATCTTCCTCCCTGACATTAATATTATTCTGCAAATAAACCCGCACCCAAGCGCAACTACGTCCCATTAAATCACTTAAGCCCCAGTCTGTCCCAAGATTCCAGAGTTTGATAGTCTTGTCAGCACTACCGCTCACCAAAGTCTTGCCGTCGGGACTAAAATTAACGCTATTGACATAGAAATCATGCCCCTTGAGGGTGCGGATTTCTTGGCCTGTTTCTACATTCCAGAGTTTGATAGTGTAGTCCCAACTACCGCTCACCAAAGTCTTGCCGTCGGGACTAAAATTAACGCTATTGACAGAGTTATCATGCCCCTTGAGGGTGCGGATTTCTTGGCCTGTTTCTACATTCCAGAGTTTGATAGTCTTGTCATCACTACCGCTCACCAATGTCTTGCCGTCGGGACTAAAATTAACGCTTAAGACAGAGCTATCATGCCCTTTGAGGGTGCGGATTTCTTGGCCTGTTTCTACATTCCAGAGTTTGATAGTCTTGTCCCAACTACCGCTCACCAAAGTCTTGCCGTCGGGACTAAAATTAACGCTCCAGACAGAGCTATCATGCCCTTTGAGGGTGCGGATTTCTTGGCCTGTTTCTACATTCCAGAGTTTGATAGTCTTGTCATCACTACCGCTCACCAAAGTCTTGCCGTCGGGACTAAAATTA
>NZ_SFBY01000440.1:0-18207 GCF_007095505.1 Microcystis sp. M_QC_C_20170808_M3Col | reverse complement strand
ATGGGATAGAGAGGTGCGTAGTTCACCCAAGGAGAATTAATCTCTCGAAGCAAAAGTGAAGGGAATTTCTGAAATGGAATTCAGTCTGTCTATATTTGACTATACTTTTACTAACTATTTGTGGGGTTGCCGATTTTTACTTGATGGCTATCGGCAAAAGATAGCCACCGGCAATTGTATCAATTTGTAAAAGATGGTTGACGTTTGTGCCAATCGGTGGCTTGTTCGTAGGCGTGGGCGACATGAAATAATTGATCTTCGCGCAACACATTACCGACTAATTGTAAACCGATCGGCAAACCTTGCCCATCAAAACCGCAGGGAAGACTTAACCCGGGTAAACCGGCTAAATTGACGGGAATAGTCATTAAATCTGATAAATACATACTCAGAGGCTCCGCCGTTTTTTCCCCCGCTTTAAAGGCTGTGGTCGGTGAAGTGGGAGAAACTAACACATCTACCGATTGAAAAGCTCGATCGAAATCCTCTTTGATCAAAGTCCTCACCTTTTGCGCTTTTAGGTAATAAGCATCATAATAACCCGCCGAGAGGGTATAGGTTCCCAACATAATCCGGCGCTTGACTTCCGCACCAAAACCCTGAGCGCGAGTCTTGGTGTACATATCAATTAAACTATCGGCATCTTCCCGAATACCGTATTTAACCCCATCGTAACGGGCTAAATTCGCTGATGCCTCCGAGGGGGCGATAATGTAGTAAGTGGGCAATCCGTAACGGAAACGGGGACAGGAAATCTCTTTAATCGTAGCACCGAGGGCCTTTAACTGCTCTAAAGCTTGATTAACTGCCTCTGCCACCACCTGATCCAAACCTTCCCCGAAAGTTTCCTTAATTACGCCAATTTTTAGCCCTTTTAAACTGGTTTTCAGGAATTGGCTATAGTCGGGAATCGGCAGATTGAGACTGGTAGAATCTTGGGGATCGTAACCTGCGATCGCTTGTAATAAAATCGCCGCATCTTCCACTGTACGGCCAAAGGGACCGATCTGATCGAGAGAAGAAGCGTAAGCCACCAAACCAAAGCGAGAAACCAAGCCATAGGTCGGTTTTAGCCCGACAACGCCACAAAATGAAGCCGGTTGACGAATTGAGCCACCGGTATCCGATCCTAGGGCGACCACACATTCTTGAGCGGCCACAGCCGCAGCCGAACCCCCCGAAGATCCCCCCGGCACCCTGGATAAGTCCCAAGGATTAGCAGTAACGTGATAACCGGAGTTTTCCGTGGAACTACCCATGGCAAACTCGTCTAAATTGGTTTTACCGACGATAACTGCCCCTAAATCCCGTAATTTTTGGGTAACGGTGGACTCGTAGGGGGGGACAAAATTCTCTAAAATCCGAGAAGCGCAGGTGGTGGGGATACCCTTGGTGCAGAGATTATCTTTTAATGCGATGGGAATACCTGCTAACAGATGCAGGGGTTCACCCCTGGCGATTTTCTCGTCCACTTTTTGGGCTTGCGCGAGGGCTAAATCCGGAGTTAAATGGAGAAAGCTTTTTACTTGTGGTTCGATCGCTTCAATACGAGCGAGAAATTCTCTAGCGATTTCGACGGCTGTTTTTTCTTTATTAACGAGTTGTTGATGCAGTTGACGAATCGAAGTCATGTTCAGTTACCGGTTACAACCACCGTCAGGAGCAAGCAACAACCCCAGACAGCAAAGACTATTTTAGCGTCAGTTTGCCTGTCGGTCAGCTAATCCCCTAAAATTAAAGGAAAGCCTCGGAGGAAAACTAGAGTTATGACTTTTAATATCCGACAATTAGATAATTTAGACTACGATGAAGCCGAACCCTTATTAGAAGATTATATTACTGGAGCGATCCAAGAATATATCAATTCGCCAGAAGGGAAAGAATATTATCAAGAAAAAGAAGAAGGTGGTGGTTGGATTGCCACCTTTATGGAGTTTGGCTATCTCTATGAAGGTTATACCCTTGCTACCATGACTAAGGCAGATGTGCAAATCTTAATGGAGAAGATTTTACCACGCAAAATTACTATCCTCGATCCGACGGAAACCGAAGACGCTATCCCTGAATTAATTAGTTTTTGGCAATTTTTGGGACGAGAATATAAATTAACTCAGGCTAAGGCTATTATTAAATACTTAGAGCAATTAGGCGATCGCTTTAGTCAACTGATGAACAATCCCAGTAGTGGCGGTTTTATGAAAAATCTTTTATTACAAGCGCATCAGCAGGGTTTTGATATCACCAGTCAGGAAGGGTTAACAGCTTTTCAAGAAAAATATAATGCTGAACAACGCGCCAAACAGCAAGCGGCAGCAATATTGAAAAAAACGCTTCCAGCTGTTCCTAAATCGGAAAATGTTCCCAAGGCAATGCAGGCCAAATATCAAGAAATTATCGATATTACTGATAAATTTGCCGCTCAATATCTTAATGAAGAATACGCCCAACTTATTCGCCAGTTAACCGCAACTTTAGCTCGTAAGCGTCCCTCTCCTCTAGAAAAAGGTAAGGCTAATTCCTGGGCTGCCGGCATTACTCACGCCCTAGGAATGGTCAATTTTCTCTTCGATCCTACTCAAAATCCCCACATTTCGGCCAAAGAACTTTATCAGGCTTTTGGGGTTGCTCAAAGTACAGGACAAGCTAAATCAAAACAAGTGAGAGATTTACTGAAGATGTCCTATCTTGACTCAGAATGGGCTTTACCAAGCAATTTGGAGAACCATCCTAGCACTACGGTCCGGAAGTTAATCACTACCATGCTCGGTTATAGTTAGGGTTTGCTGAAAAAGTCTGTTGGTGGAGTTAGAAGGCAAGGGGCAAGAGGCAACAGCAGATACCTGAATGACCCAATCTCGATCGAGTTTGCCGACTAGACTCTAGTTACCCCTCCAGTTAAACTATAGTAGTCAATAGTTATAAAGTTTTAAACGATAACCTATTGTCAGCCTTTTTAACTGGTCACTTTATTACCTACCTATGTTAGACAGTTTCTCCCCCCAAACCTCTAGCGTCGTCCTCGCTTCGGTGGCGGACTATTTCAAAGTCCTGTCGGAAGTCAGTCGCCTACAGATTCTCAGTTGCTTGCAATTAGGCGCGATGAATGGTAAAGAAATCGCTGAAGCTACCGGACTAGGCCAGGCCAATCTCTCCAAACACCTGAAAGCTTTAACCCAAGCGGGAATTATCTCGCGGCAACCCCAAGGAGTCAGCGTTTACTATCAAATTACCGACCCCGTGATCTATGATCTCTGTCAGGTGGTTTGCGATCGCATTAGTCAGCAAATGCGTCAACGGGCACGAGAATTCGAGAGTCTGCCGGCTTTCCATCTCCCTAAATAGGGCTTGCGGCAAAAAGCTTTTCCTGGGGGCAGGGTGTGGGGTGTGGGGTGTAGGGTTTTATCGATTTTCAGGTGGTCAATTACCTAATTTTCAGGGAAAAAGTCCCGGAATTTTCCCCCCGACCACTCCAATGGTTGGCACTTTTTGAGGGGAAAAAAGTCTAAAAGTCTTATCCAACAAGGTTTTTAGATTTATTCAGCCAACCCTAAATAAAAATTACCAAACCCTTGACATTTGGCCTCAATTATGATATGGAAAAAAAATCCATGCTCCTAGAAGAACTTTGTCAACGCTATCGGGAGGGAGAAAGAGATTTTCGGGGGATTAATTTGCGGGAAAGCGACTTAACTAATATTGCCCTCCCAGGAGTCAATTTTTGCCGTGCCGATCTGCGACAGGCGCGGTTAGGAAAGATACGCCTTTCGCGATCGCTGCTGAGAGAAGCGGATTTAAGTGAGGCGATTCTCTGGGGAGCAGATTTAAGTCAAGTGGACTTTTATCGAGCTTGTTTACGAGATGCGGACTTAAGCGGGGCTAATCTCATCGAAGCCAATTTAGAAGCCACTTATTTAACCAAAGCCGTCTTAAACGGTGTTAATCTCAACAGTGCTAATCTCCAGCAGGCCCTATTAATCGATACGGATTTTCGCTCCACTTCCGACCAACGCACGGACTTAGGCAAAACTAACCTTTGCGGAGCCGATCTCAACTATGCCAATCTGAGCGGCTCCCTGTTATATCGAGCTAATTTCGCTGATTGCCGACTTTGCCGGGTTAATTTTCGTGCTAGTCCCGAAAGAGACGGATTTATTACCGATCTCACTGGGGCCAGTTTCCGGGGTGCGGATCTCAGTTATGCCGATTTGCGCGGGGCAATTTTAGAAGATGTGGACTGGACTGATGCTGATTTAACCGGGACTTTGTTTTAATCTGGGAAGCTTTTTCAGTAAGCAGTAAACAGTGATCAGTAAACAGTAATCAGTGAAAAGATGTCATTTCACTTAAAACTCAAATCTGATAACAAGGGCTGAATCTCAGACCTAATTGGTTAAGCTAAAAGCTTTGATGTGCTTAGTCTCTAACCTTCTTTTTAGGTAGGAAAATTGTCAGATTCTGTCTTTTGCCTCTTGCAAGAGTGCCTCTTGCCTTCAGAAGCTGATAACTGCTCACTGATAACTGCTCACTGATAACTGATAACTGCTCACTGATAACTGATAACTGATAACTGATAATTGAGAGTCGATTTATTTAAAACCGACGGATGCTTGCCAAACAAAGGCCAGCAAGAGGAAAAATAGGGGAATCAGGGGCAAGACATCGACTAAAGGGTCGAAAATTTGGTATGCTTCCGGCAATTTGGCGAACAAAAGTGCAGTTTCCATCTCTCTATCTACCTTGACAAGAAAATTTTAAAACGTTTCCTGAAATTTTATCACGTTGAGGTAACATCTACGGCATCCTCAAGCCAAGGGGCAAAATCTTGGGCAAAAGTCCCTCCTAGGATAGATTGACGAATTTCCTGGGTAAATCTGATTAATTCGGCGATATTGTGCAGAGATAAGAGAATATAACCCAACATTTCCCCCGATTTAATTAAATGATTCAGATAGGCACGGCTAAAGTGTTGACAGGTGTAGCAGGGACAAGTCTCGTCTAAAGGGGCGAAATCCTCCTTAAAACGGGCATTTTTTAGGTTCCAACGCTCTCCCCGCACTAAAGCCGTGCCATGGCGACCAAAACGGGTGGGAATGACGCAATCAAACAGATCTATGCCACTAGCGATCGCCTTGGCCATTTCTCGATAGGTTCCCACTCCCATCAGGTAACGGGGTTTATTTTCGGGGAGTAAAGGGGCAGTTATCTGGACAATGCGATGAATTAGGCTCGTTTCTTCCCCCACACTCACGCCACCGATAGCATAACCGGGTAAATCGAGTTTTACTAAAGATTCCGCCGCCGCTGCCCGTAAATCCGCATAAATTCCCCCCTGCACTATGGCGAATAAAGCCTGTTGTTGGGGTCGTTGATGGGCCCTCAGACAGCGCTCTAACCAGCGATAGGTGCGTTCTATGGATGCTTTCATGGTCTCATGACTGACTCCCGTGGGGGGACATTCATCGAAGGCCATAATCACATCAGCACCGAGGGCATTTTGAATCTGAATCGATTTTTCTGGCGTAATTTCGATTATTCTACCGTCCCGGGGCGATCGAAAGGTGACTCCCGATTCTTTAATTTGCCGCAGTTGACTCAGGCTAAATACCTGAAATCCACCCGAATCTGTTAATATTGGCTGATTCCACGCCATAAACTCGTGTAAACCTCCGGCTTTCTCGATAATACTTTCTCCAGGCTGCAGATGCAGGTGATAGGTATTAGCGAGAATCATTTGCGCCCCCGTGCTGGCGATTTGAGCGGGGGTCAAACCTTTCACCGTGGCCAAAGTTCCCACGGGCATAAAACGGGGTGTTTCTACCGGTCCGTGGGGAGTATGCCAAACCCCAACCCGCGCACCAGTTTGGGGACACCGGGCGATTAATTCAAAGGAAAATCCCACTGTTTCAGTTATCAGTTATCAGTTATCAGTTATCAGTTATCAGTTATCAGTTATCAGTTATCAGTTATCAGTTATCAGTTATCAGTTATCAGTATTTTTGCTCACTGCCTAAAAGGGGCAATCGTTGTCGTCTTCGTCTTCAAACTGCACATCCCACTTAGCAGAAAGTACCTGAGTAACCATGGCTTCGAGGGTATCGGCATTGAGACGGGCTTTCATATCGGGGTCTTGGAGTGGATTACTCAGGGGAATTAACCTTAATTGCCGATTGTCTTGGATCAGATCAAAATAGGTTTCACCGTCGGGAGAGCGGGTTAGACGCAGACAATCGAAGCTATAGGTATTGAGATAAAGACTGTAGTTAGCAACTAGGGTGCTTTGCTGATAATCGGCGAAAACTTCCACTATCCATCCCTCCCCTTCACTCTGAATCACTCCTTCGAGACTATGGATGTAGCGAACTCGTCCGAGATCATCGAGGAGACGACGCATATCTTCTTTAGCGATGACCACGCCAGAATCAATAATACAGGGGGCGGGCAGGGGCTGTGAGGGTGGATGATAGTTCATAGGGATTGCCAGTAAAAAAATTTCCGTTAATAACCCCAGTGACTGGGGGGTTTCTACCGATTCCTGTTGCAATTTTTTTCGGGTTACGTCTCGATCTTAACCCAATCCGTTAGAACTTTTCATTGTTATTTAACTTAGTGTCAGCATTCGTCCCTCGCGCTTAGTACGATGGGACGGGGCTTTTAAAGGGGCGAAGTAATTCGCCCCAGGGTTCCCCTCATGAATGCCGACTTTGTATAGAACAGCAAAGCACAGCTAAAAACAAGTCTGACCTATAGTTGACAATGTAATTGCAGTATGCTGGAATAGTTTGCGAACGTTGCGGTCGATAACGCAAAATGTTTGTTTTACGGTACAAGCTTAGAGGAAAATCATCTCAATATCAAGCCATTGATGAGGCTATTCGGACAGTTCAGTTTGTTCGGAATAAATGTCTTAGATATTGGGCAGAAAATAAGAGTGTAGTACAAAAAGATATTTATCGATATACAACTCAATTAAGAGATGAATATTCTTTCGTCAAAGAGCTTAAATCTACAGCTTATCAACAGGCTTGCGAACGGACTTGGACTGCTATTCTTCGGTTTTATAGTAACTGTAAGAAGAAAATTGCTGGCACGAAATGGTATCCTAAATACTCTAAACGTACTCATTCTGTTGAGTTTAAAAAGTCAGGTTGTAAACTTAATCGAAATTCCAAGAGAATAACTTTCACTGATGGAAAAAACATTGGGGAGTTAAAACTAATTGGTAGTCGAGACTTGTTTTATTTTCAAGAATGGCAAATTCAACGGGTAAGAATAGTTAAACGTGCTGACGGATATTATTGCCAGTTAATGTTAAAACTCGATATTAGAGATATAACCCCACAATCAGAATCGACGGGTCATTGCCTAGGATTAGATCTGGGGTTAAAAGGTTCTTCCATTTGGCGATTTTTGTCAATTGTTTTCGATCTAGAGCGAACTAATCAATTAAATCTCTTGCCAGATAAGGATTTAGTCGATTTATGCCACCCTATCGAACCATAACAAGTAACGAAGAGCCGGAACTCTTTCCACGGAGATAATCCTTAAGAGTAAAGTTAAAGTCCCGAACCGCAACACAATCAAGATGTCTTGTCTAACAACGCTTTACCAATAAAGCTTAGAGGAAATCCGAACTAGGGAAGAATTCGGAAGTCTGTGCCAGATTGTGTCTCGATGCGGTAGTCTCTACTTGCGTCGCCTAAATTGGTCTAGGCAAGCTCCGTCGCTTTTAGGGCGGGGTTAGTGACAACTATTTACTGGGAGGGTTAGAAGCGGAAGGACTGCGATCGATCACCTGATCGATTAAACCATAGTCTAGGGCTTCTTCGGCGGACATAAAGAAATCCCTTTCCGTATCCTCGGCGATGAGGTCGAGAGGTTTACCCGTATGACTAGCTAGGTGTTCATTGAGTAATTGTTTGAGATAGAGAATTTCTTTGGCCTGAATTTCGATATCGGTGGCCTGACCTTGGGCGCCGCCGAGGGGTTGGTGAATCATGATCCGCGAGTTGGGTAGGCTCATTCTTTTGCCCGGTTTGCCGGCACTGAGGAGAAAAGCCCCCATACTGGCAGCTAAACCAATACAAATGGTGCTGACATCGGGACGGATTTGATTCATGGTGTCAAAAATCCCTAATCCGGCCGAAACGGAACCCCCGGGGGAGTTGATATACAAGTAAATATCTTTTTCGGGGTCTTCTGCTTCTAGAAAGAGCAATTGGGCGACGATTAGGTTAGCCAGGTCGCTGGTTACTTCTTGTCCCAAAAAGACGATTCTTTCCCGGAGTAGTCGGGAGTAGATATCGAAGGCGCGTTCGCCCCGGCCTGTGGTTTCAATAACGGTAGGAATCATTACGCTTTCTTGTCTTGCTGCTGCGGTTAGTTTTTTTGATTGTAACCTAGGGAATGGGGGATAGGGATTAGGGGAATTGGGGAATTGGGGAAGTGGGGAAGTGGGGAAGTGGGGAAGTGGGGAAGTGGGAATTGGGGAATTGGGGAATTGGGGAATTGGGGAATTGGGGAATTGGGGAATTGGGGAATTGGGGAATTGGGGAAGTGGGGAAGTGGGGAGTTTCAACTAAAACCCTAAAACCCTAAAACCCTAAAACCTGACACCTAACCCCCAACAGCTAACGGCTAAAAATAATCTTCTCGATGGCATCTAGGGCGGTTTCTAGGTCATCGTTGACGATTTGATAGGGGAATTCCTCGCTGGCGGCTAATTCTTCTTGGGCGCGCTCTAGACGGCGGGCGATCGCTGTTTCGGCATCTTTGCCCCGGCCGCGCAAACGACGTTCTAATTCCTCGAAACTGGGGGGTAGGATAAAGATTCTCCTCGCTTCGGGGAAGCTTTGACAGACCTGTCTGGCTCCCTCTAATTCGATTTCTAGAATTACGGTCTGGCCTGTTGCTAATTGAGCGGCGATCGCTGATTGGGGTGTCCCATAGTAGTTGCCCGCGTATTCGGCCGATTCCAGAAATTGTCCGGCTGCCATTTTCTCCTCGAAACTGGGACGGTCGAGAAAGTAGTAATCTTCCCCCTCAATTTCACCCGGTCGAGGTGGGCGCGTAGTGGCGGATACGGACAGGTAGAGGTTAGGGAAACGAGTTAGTAAATGCCGGACTAGCGTACCCTTGCCCACGCCGCTAGGGCCGGTAATGACAATTAATTGACCGGGTTGCATGGGGTTAATAACTTAGTTGCTACTATTAACAGGCGCTTCCTTGTTGACCACGAAACGGTGAGCCACGGTTTCTGGTTGAATGGCCGACAGCACTACATGGCTAGAATCGGTGATGATCACCGCACGAGTCCGTCTTCCATAGGTAGCATCGATTAAACAGCCTTTATCCCGAGCATCACTGATGATGCGTTTGATAGGAGCAGATTCCGGGCTAACGATGGCGATAACCCGATTAGCGGAAACAATATTACCGAAGCCGATGTTGATCAGTTGTATATCCATAAGTTAACAAAGGTGCAGTCCTTTGTACAAAAGAGTGTGGAGGTATGATTACAATGTTATCGAGAAAGATTTAGCCTTACAACGCTAAAAATAACATTCTTAATCACATTTTAGTATTTTTTCAGGTTTTTTGCGATTTTAATTAAATTTGTTTACACGAGTCTCTATCTTAGGGAATAAAAAGGCAAAAGTCGGGAAAATTAGGGAATTTTGAGGGTCTGGGGTGATGGGGTGTGGGGTAATGGGGTGATGGGGAAGTGGGGAGATGGGGTGTAGGGTGTGGGGTGTAGGGGGAGTGGGAATTATGAATTATGAATTGGGGAGGTGGGGAAGTGGGGAAATTGAACTAAAACCCCAAAACCCCAAAACCCCAACCCCCAAAACCTGTCTCCCTTCTCCCTTCTCCCTTCTCCTGTCTCCTGTCTCCTGACGACCGATCACTGATCACTGTGAAGAATGTCCCCAGCAATGGCATGATAATTATGGTAACTAATAAGTATTCTCTATCCTTGGTGGGTGCGTTAGACTATGGGTTTTGCTGATCTATCGATCGCTGATATTGCGGCAGAGTACGATCTGGCCGATGAATCTGTGTTGTCACTTTGCGACCAATTAGGCATCTCCTATAAAGATCGGCAGACTAATCTCGCCCTAGAAGATGCTAAAGCAATTATCTCACTGATTTTATCCCAACGCTCAGGAGTAACCGCCTCGAAAACGGAAACGTCCCCTTGACTTTATTCCCAACTGCGATCTTCTCGGTGTCCGTGATCACTTAGAATCGATCGATACCCTCCCAGAGGAGAAAATTTTTTAGTCACCTTAAAATCCCCTTTCTTGGAACAATTGCGAGTAGGAGAACAATGATCAAACGTTTGATTGTGGCAGCGATCGCTGTAGTCTTTTTTGTATTACAATTCAATCTTAACGGCGCTAGTGCCTTAGAACTCGATCAAGAAACCCTCACCATCACCCTCAATGATGCGGGGGGATCGGTGACTTTGACTTCTGAACAAGCGACGGAAGGACAGAAACTTTTTGTCGCCAATTGTACTAAGTGTCACCTGCAAGGTAAAACCAAAACTAATAATAATGTCAGTTTGGGTCTGGCCGATCTGGCAAAAGCGGAACCCCCCAGAGATAATCTGTTAGCATTGATTGATTATCTAGAACATCCCACCAGTTACGATGGTGAAGATGATCTGAGCGAATTCCATCCCAATGTTAGCCGTCCCGATATCTTCCCAGAATTACGCAATCTGACCGAAGATGATGTGTATAACGTCGCCGCTTATCTGTTGGTTGCTCCCCGTCTAGACGAGCGCTGGGGTGGGACAATTTACTTCTAAATTGCACTCCATATATCCCTCAATCCCTCTAGATTTCTAGGGGGATTTTTGATTAGACAGCAAATAGTTGTAAAAATTCTTTGAGTTCATTTAATACTTCATGCTCAAAGTTCCAAATATGACGTTTGTTTTTCATAACATAATCAAATCCATTCATACTGCATTTCCTGCCAGCTTGTTTTTTGTCTTCTGTGGAACAGGTATCAAATCGTAAATAGTTACTAATCCAAAACTTATCAAAATCTTTGTCTTTAATCGATTTTTCTTGCTTGTTTAAACAATTTCTCCAGTCTTCTAAACAATCCGCATAGGTGGAATCTTGACTTTTAATCTTCTTGAGAACTGTTTCTAGTTCTCCTTGTCCGTCCACATTGGTAAAATAACAAGCAAATTCTGTGATTTGATCTTCTATTGTTGTCAATCTATAAAGCTGACTGGTTTCTCTAATATCTTCCGCTTCTGGATAAACCTTTTTTAGACAATCGTTAAGCCAATTTAGTCGCTCTGTCTTAGTATCAGAATCTTGATCGATAATAATACCAACTTTAGGGATAGCTTTTTTACGAATATTCGCCTTAATTTCATCGAAAGTGCTGGTTAATTTAGCTTGATCTAAACCCTGTAAACACTTATAGTTATCTTCCTCAAAGCAAATCGGTTTATCTAACTGAATTTTGTTAATATTTAAGTATTGCACTAGGGCTTCGATAAAAATTTTATCATTCTTGCTCTCGACGATTAATAAGTTACTCACCTCTCACCTCATTGCCATGTTTTAAGGCGTACTCTAAAGTGCTTAATTGTCTTTTAATACCGATAATTTTATCAGTTCTGGGACTTCTGGCTAGTTCAAAATAGGCCCCCTGTTCTGGATAATATTCTAACCCCACATCGGCAAAAGCTTGGATCATTTCTAAACTATGGGTTGTGGCAAAAATTTGGCTATCTAGTTCCATAGCTAATCGGAATAAAGTTTTCCAAATATCTGGGTAAGCAGTATAGTGAAGACCATTTTCTATTTCATCGATAAAAATGATTTTTTGCGGATTAAGCAGCAGAGCAAAAATCATCTCTATCAGACGATTAATAGCTTCACCAAAAAGAGATATGGGTAAGCGTTTTGTCTCTTTTCTTTTCAGATATAAATTTGGTTCACCCAGAAAAAAACTTTCTATTTTTTCAATAGACGGATCGAGAATTTGTAGAGCTTTTAGCACTTCTTCTTCCTGTTCATTAAAAACTATTTTAGTATAGGACTCGCTCAATTCTTTCAAAGATTTATTGGCAGATGCGGCAATGATTACTGGTTCCTCATCACCCGCATCAGGTAAAGCTAGTATTCCCTCAGAACTAGCAATTAAAAAATAGTTCAGTTGACTATCTTTTGAGTCATTCTTGAGGTGAAAACTTGTTTGTATATTTAAGATAGAAATAACCGATTGATTTTTAGCGATAAAATTATATAATTGTTGCCAATCTTCAGGGCGACCTAGAAGACTATCTTTAAGAGAATCGGAAATCGATATTTTTACCAATTTATCTCCTTGGTTAGATTGGGAGCCTTTTAACTCAATAATATTTTTTCTATCAAGATTGAATAATAAATTATCCCAGGCATTTTTGGGAACAGCCTGAACAACTGCTAAAGATTCCTTACGAATGATTCCTCTGATGTAGGGATGAATAGTATTTGGATAGGGATAACTATATAAAAATATTGCCTCTAACAAGGCAGTTTTCCCTGAATTGTTTTTACCACCAATTAAATTAACTCGCTCAAAACCTTCAATTTTGGTATGCTCAAAACATCTAAAATTACTAATTTCAATATCCTTAATCATGTTGACCTCTGGGCTGGATAAGCATAAACTTAGGGGTAGGAATGACCCTGGCGAGATGGGGATTTTTTTACTTAATTCTAGACGAGAATCGCCTCAAACTCTCAAAACGGTGACTATCCCTGACGGAAACTGCCGCCCTAAGAGATAATAGAGACAGGGATTTATTTACATTTCTTCATCATGGCTAGAGACTTACGAGGATTTATTAAGCTTTTAGAAGATCGTGGGCAATTACGCCGCATTAGTGCATCGGTCTCTGCCGATTTAGAAATTGCCGAGATCGCTAATCGGATGCTACAGGTGGGGGGACCGGCCCTACTGTTTGAAAACGTGCAAGGAGCAGAGTTTCCCGTCGCTATTAACCTGATGGGAACGGTAGAACGCATCTGTTGGGCGATGAACCTGAATAAACCCGAAGAATTGGAAGATTTAGGCAAAAAACTCGCCCTGTTGCAACAACCGAAACCCCCGAAAAAACTCTCCCAAGCGATCGATTTTGGTAAAGTTTTATTTGATGTCCTGAAAGCCAAACCCAACCGTAACTTTTTCCCTGCCTGTCAACAGGTAATTTTAGAAGGGGATGAAGTAGATTTAAAGAAAATTCCGATGATTCGCCCCTATCCGGGGGATGCAGGCCAGATTATCACCCTAGGGCTAGTAATTACTAAAGATTGCGAAACGGGAACCCCTAACGTCGGTGTCTATCGCTTACAGCTACAGTCTCACAATACCATGACCGTCCACTGGTTATCCGTGCGCGGTGGGGCGCGTCACCTGCGAAAAGCGGCACAAATGGGCAAAAAATTAGAAATAGCCATTGCTTTAGGGGTTGATCCTCTGATTATCATGGCCGCCGCCACTCCTATCCCCGTAGATCTCTCAGAATGGCTGTTTGCGGGATTGTACGGCGGTTCCGGGGTACAGTTAGCCAAGTGTAAAACCCTCGCTTTGGAAGTGCCGGCCGACTCAGAAATCGTCCTGGAAGGAACAATTACTCCCGGAGAGGTATTGCCAGATGGACCCTTTGGTGATCACATGGGTTACTATGGCGGTGTGGAAGATTCACCCCTGATTCATTTCCACTGCATGACCCATCGTCGCGACCCCATTTATTTAACCACTTTTAGCGGTCGTCCTCCCAAGGAAGAAGCGATGATGGCTATCGCTCTTAATCGTATTTATACACCGATTTTACGGCAACAGGTGTCGGAAATCAGGGATTTTTTCCTACCTATGGAGGCTTTAAGCTATAAAGCGGCGATTATCTCCATTGATAAAGCCTATCCTGGACAAGCGCGGCGAGCGGCCTTAGCTTTTTGGAGTGCCTTACCCCAGTTCACCTATACTAAATTTGTCATCGTCGTCGATAAGGAGATTAATATTCGCGACCCCCGGCAAGTGGTTTGGGCAATTAGTTCTAAAGTGGATCCGGTTCGCGATGTGTTTATTCTCCCGGAAACCCCCTTTGATAGCCTCGATTTTGCCAGCGAAAAGGTCGGTTTGGGGGGAAGAATGGGAATTGATGCCACCACTAAAATGTATCCCGAAACTGACCACGAATGGGGGGAACCTTTGGAGTCGGATCCTGCCATGGCACTCAAGGTTTCCCAACGCTGGTTAGAATACGGTTTAATCGATATTAATTTACAAGAAGTGGATGCCAATAAGTTTGGCTACGAAATGTAGATTTAACCGACTAAATAGGGTCTGCTGAATAAATCTAAAAACCTTGTTGGATAATATCTTTAGGCTTTTTTGAAATCAAAAAGTGCCTTAGCTAGGAGTGGTCGGGGGGGAAATTCAGGTACTTTTTCCCCGAAAATTAGGTAATTGACCCTCTGAAAACGGGTAAAACCCTACACCCTACACCCTACACCCTACACCCCACACCCCACACCCTACCCCCACGAAAAACTTTTTGCCGCAAACCCTAAATAGTCAATAGCTTATCTTGTCCCTAAATCTCAAAAAAATCGGGCTAGAAATATCTTCTAACCCGATATTACTGATTAAATTCTCGACTTAGTAAGCGTCCTGTAGTTCGTAGAATTCGGGAGAAACGTAATCTTTGCGTAGGGGCCAACCGACCCAATCTTCCGGCATTAAAATCCGTTTCAGGTGGGGATGTCCTTCATAAATAATGCCGAACATATCATAACTTTCTCGTTCTTGCCAGTCAGCTGCTTTCCAAATCCAGTAAACCGAGGCAACCCTGGGATTATCTCTGGGAAGAAAGACTTTTAAGCGCACTTCCACGGGACTATCGACATTATCGGTTACTTTGACTAGATGATAGAAACTAACTAATTCTTTCCCCGGTCCCAAATCGTAAGCACCCTGACATTGGAGATAATTAAAACCATAAGCGTATAAAGCAGTGGCCAGAGGAATTAAAAAGTCTGCTTCTACTTTAATCAATTCCACACCACTATGGTCAGCTTCTAAAGCTTGATGCTCAAAACCATTTTCGCTTAACCAAATCGAAGTGGGGCCAGCTTGCACAATAGCTGTCGTTTCTTCAGTCATTTAGATTTCTTCCTTTTGTTTCGTGGTCAAAAGAGCGGGGGGAACAGGCATACCGGTGGCTTCTAGTAACTCTTTCGGAGGTGCTTGACGGGTGGCCGATTGCAGATATTTACCCGTAAGAATCGGTTCCGTGGCCTGCATTTTGTGGGTGGTGCTGTAATAACGATTGGTTTGCTGGAGGACAGTCCCGCGTTCTTGAATAGATTCGTTAGCGACTTTTTTCCGTAGTTTAATAATCGCGTCGATAATCGCTTCCGGACGGGGGGGACAACCGGGTATATAGACATCCACGGGGATAAGTTTATCTACCCCTCTAACTGCGGTGGTGGAGTCACTGCTGAACATTCCCCCCGTAATCGTACAGGCACCCATGGCGATAACGTATTTAGGTTCCGGCATTTCTTCATACAGACGCACCAAAGCGGGGGCCATTTTCATGGTGATTGTACCGGCAGTGATGATTAAATCGGCTTGCCGGGGACTAGAACGGGGAACTAAACCAAAGCGATCGAAATCAAAACGGGAACCAATCAAGGCTGCGAACTCGATAAAACAGCAAGCTGTACCGTATAGCATCGGCCAAAGACTTGACAAACGCGCCCAGTTATACAGGTCATCAACGGTGGTAAGGATGACATTTTCCGATAAATCCTGGGTAACTTTAGTGCGTTCGATGGGATTGAGGATTTTTTCGCTTTGTTGTTCGATAATTTGCTTAAATTCGCTGGTAGGGTTGGGACTCATCGGGTTATCCTCTCATGAAAAGTCAAAAATAAGGAAAATTATGGCTGTTATGACCATTCTAAGGCTCCTTTCCGCCAAGCATAGACGAGAGCAACCACAAGGATAGCAATAAAGATCAGTGCTTCTACAAAAGCTAATAGGCCCAATTGATTGAAAGCTACTGCCCAAGGGTAGAGAAAGACGGTTTCCACGTCAAAAACCACGAAAACGAGGGCAAACATATAATAACGAATGTTAAACTGAATCCAAGCACCGCCGATCGGTTCCATCCCCGATTCATAAGTGGTGCGTCTTTCCGGACCACCACCACTAGGCCGCAGGACTTTGGAGGCCGTTAGGGATAGGATTGGTACTAAACTGCAAGCGAGCAGAAATCCTAGAAAATACTCGTAACCTTTGAGGACAAACACTGGGTTTTTTTTCTCCTTATTCGCTATCGACAGGGGAAGTTGTCGGCATCTCTATGGCTACTTATTATAGAGGCTTTAGCAACCCGTCTCCTTCTCAAAAGCAGCATTGAAGATGTTTATCTAGATTGCTCGTTAAGATTGTACGGGAGTGCTGGAGTTGCCAGTTCGAGCATTTGTACTAAAATCTCCGATAGGCAGTCTAAATTAGGAGCCGACCAAAGCAGCGATCGCACTAAGAGGAGAGGGTCTGGTATGGGGATAAATGTAAAAATTTATTAAATTGTAGCGTATGATACAGTCTGGGGGGGTGGAGTGCATACTGGCCACTATCTACAACTAAACAGGAGAATTAAGCCATGGCTACTTACTACGGCACAGATTCCGCAGACTTTTTGTTCGGATCATCGGGAAATGATATTTTATGGGGACGATGGGGCGACGATGTCTTAGATGGAGGCAGCGGAAATGATCAATTATACGGAGAGGGTGGCCAAGATGCGTTATTTGGAGACTGGGGAAATGATACCTTATGGGGAGGCAGCGATTATGATTACTTAGTTGGAGGCTGGGGAAATGATATCTTATGGGGAGGCAGCGGTTATGATGCCTTAATAGGAGACGATGGTAATGACAAATTATATGGAGAATCAGGTGGTGGTGAGTTACGAGGAGGTAATGGCAACGATGAGTCCATTTGGTATCTTTCCCAAAATCATTACCCAGTATGGATTAGAGCGAATTAGCCAAAATACCTGTAATTCTTACCCGTGAAGCGTCACAAGAGAGATACCAAATAGGTTCTATATGGAGACTCGGGACATGATACCTTATTAGGGGGAACATGGGGTGATTATCTGAGTGGTGGCACTGGTGATGATATCTTAATCGGCTCTAACTCTAGAACCCGTAACATTAACGGTTATCTGTTAGACACCTTAGTTGGAGGGTCTGGATGGGACGGTTTTGTACTAGGTGAAAGTGCTGGCAACTATTATCAAGGTACTGGCTATGCCATTATTACTGACTATAATGGCGACTATATTCGAATTAAGAATACTGGTTCACTTTACCTATCGCGGGAAAATCGGGCTGGTACTCGTGCTTTAGATACAGCCATCTATCAAGGAAGTGACTTAATTGGAGTCGTTCAAGATAACACCAGTATTGCGTTAACCAGTTCTTACTTTCAATTTGTTTAGCATCGCCTCGTAGGTTGAGTTGAGCGCAATAATACTGTAGAGAAAACCTAGACAACCTAATTATTTTAGAATATTCAAAACCTTTCTATATCTAGAAAACGGGTTTCTTAAATAAACCCGTTTTTTGGGCTTTTTGTAGTCTCCGAATGTCCTCCGGCGACCTTGATATTTACCGCATCGTTTACATCTCGATCATGGAAAGTTCCACAGAAAAGACATTCCCACTCACGGATATTTAACGCCTTTTTCCCGCCAATATTCCCACAACAGGAACATCGCTGAGACGTGGGTTTCCAACGGGAAATTATCCGAAAATTACGCCCATATTTATCGGACTTGGCTGATAGCATATCTCGAAAAGAACGCCAGCCTAAGTCTGATATAGCACGGGATAGCTTACGATTTTTAACCATTCCCGATGTGTTTAAATCCTCTAAAACTATCGGTTGATTTTCACGAACAATTCTAGGGGATAGTTTATGCAAGAAATCAGTCCGAGTGTCCTTAATCTTTGCGTGGATTTTAGCCACTCGTTTTCTGGCTTTTTCCCGTCGGTTACTTTCTTTCTGTTTTCTAGAAAGGTTTCTTTGTGCTTTTTTAAGCCGTTTTAATCGTTTCTTTAACGGTTTTGGTGCTTTTATCTTTTCTCCTGTGTCTAATGTGGCAAAAGTAGC
>NZ_SFBY01000044.1:0-9861 GCF_007095505.1 Microcystis sp. M_QC_C_20170808_M3Col | reverse complement strand
GTGGGGTAAAATCGAAACGAATAGGCTTTTTCCATGTCTCACATTTTAGCATATATTTGGTAAATGCGCTAGTATTTAACGGTAAAGCCAACCTAGAACGACGGGGTTTCAGACCCAAATTTTCGATGATTAACTCCCAATCCAACTTTAAAAACCCGGTCAAGAATTGCTTCCCCCGCTCGGCACTCACTCACTCTCCTATACCTTTTAAACAGGATTTAGTATGACTTGATTGCGGGCCGATTTGGGGCAAATGCAAAGCCGGATCCTGCGCTGTCCAACCGACGGGAGTATCTAAGCGCACTTCAAAATGAAGATGGGGGGGAATAATATCTGGTTGTCCCGTGGTGCCAACCGTACCGATAACGTCTCCTGCTCGTACCCGTTGGTCAATTCTGACTGTAACCCTGCTTAAATGAGCATAACGGGTCTGCCGGCGACCTAAATGATTAATTACTACCAAATTACCATAGGCCCCTTCCTGACCCACATAAATCACTAGACCATCTTCGGCGGCTAGAACTGGTGTACCAACATCTGCGAGAAGATCAATACCACTATGAAAGAGATTTTTCCCTTCCGTGGGGCTTTTTTGCCAACCGTAGGCTAATCCGACAGTGCTGGCAAAGGGTAAGGGATAAGAACTTAATCCAGTATAATCCGATCGCTTGCCGGCGGCGGACCAATTGGTGCCGGGGATAAAAACTATTGTCGGCTGGCGACCACAACCGTTAAGCTCAAAGAGTATATCGGCACGAATACCATAGGCCGCTTCTAAATCGCGCCAAGTGGAACCCCGGGGTGCTTCGATGCGAATGCCGTTCATCGGGGGAATGAAGATTTCTTTCCCGACGGGGGCCAAACCATTTTTGAGAATAGTCGGATTGAGTTTAATTATTGTTGCGGGGATGAGAGCGTATTTTTCGGCGATTGAGGCGATTGTTTCTCCGGCTTGGATTTTATGGCGTTGTAACCTTGATAAAATCGGCAGGGGACAAACATTATCAGACCCTTGGGCAAAAATTAATTTTTGATTCAAGGTCAAAAAACCTAGACAAAAAAACAAAATTGTGCTAGTGAAACTTAGCCAACTTTTCTCACTTTTGATTCTCCGACCCATGACCATAAAAAAGCGATTTCTTGACTACAAAACCCGGAGAATACTAGGAATACTGTCAATAGCTTCTAAAGACTCTATTGCCGCTAAAGCGTTGCGGAAATTGCCCTCGCGCACATCGTGGGTGACAACGACAATTTCGGCTAAATCACCCCTAATACCAATTTGTACCACGGATTCTAGACTAACCCCATGGTCGCCGAAAGCCATACCTAAATGACCGATTACCCCCGGCACATCGCGACAGAGAAAACGAGCATAAAAACGGGTTGATAAATCCTCCATCGGGGCGATTTGACAATAATGCTGGTGAATACAGCTTAAAAGCGGGTCAAGTTCCTTGGTTTTGCCACTACTTTTTAAAATTCCGACGATATTCATCACATCCGATACTACCGCGCTGGCCGTCGGTCCGCTACCGGCACCGGGTCCATAAAACATCACTTGGCCCAAGGGTTCCCCCTCGACGAGAATAGCGTTATAGACTCCGTTAGCATTAGCGAGGGGATGAGTTTTCGGTACTAGGGTCGGATGAACCCGCAACTCTAGGGTATCGGAATCCTCCTTAACCGTATCTTTTGCGATCGCTAATAATTTAATCACAAATCCCAGTCTATCAGCGTAGGCGATATCGACGGCGCTAACTTGCCGGATACCTTCACAGTAAACATCTTCCCGTTTTACCCGACCTCCAAAACCCAAAGAAGCTAAAATGGCAATTTTATCGGCCGCGTCGAATCCATCCACGTCCGCAGTGGGATCCGCTTCTGCATAGCCTAATTCCTGAGCTTTGGCCAGCACTTCGCTAAAATCTGCCCCTTTTTGGCTCATTTCCGTGAGAATATAGTTAGTTGTGCCGTTGACAATTCCCATGATACTGCTGATGCGATTAGCACCGAGGGATTGTTTTAAGGGTTTAATGACGGGAATTCCACCACCCACGGCCGCTTCTAGGAGGACATAAACCCCTTTTTCGTTAGCCTTGGCGTAGATTTCATCACCAAAACGGGCAATAACCGCCTTATTTGCCGTAACAACGTGCTTTCCCGATGCGATTGCTTGGAGAATTAAAGAGCGCGCCGGTTCCAAACCCCCCAATAATTCGACAATAATATCAATTTCGGGGTCGGTAACGATCGATTCTAGGTCAGTGGTCAAAATATGGGGAGAAAGCTCGATTTCTCTCGGTTTATCTAGGGATCTAACTCCCACTCGTCCAATGGTAATCTCTTTGAGTACGGGATGACGACCAAAAGGATCAAGGAGGATTTTCGCTGTTCCCGTCCCCACAACCCCGAAACCGAGTAAACCAATCTTAAAGGTCACGCTTTTATCTCCTGCTAGTCCGACGCAAAAAATACTAATGGCCAAGCCGTCGCCATTGTCGATTTTATCATTACAAGGTCTTTGTCTGTAGGGTTTTCTTTTGCTGGCGTTCAGGGTCTGATGATGATAAATATTCAGTATTTTTGAACCTAGAACGACGGGGTTTCAGACCCAAAATTTTCGATGAGTGAACCTGTAACCCTTGAGGATATTTACCAGCTATTCCGCGCTTCGGCCGAGGAATTTGATCGCCGTTTAAGGGAAAGCGATCTTCCTCGGGCCGAAATGGAACGTATTTTTGCCGAAGCGAAATTAGAAAGCGATCGCCGGGCCGCCGAAGTCGAGCGCTCGATGGCAGAACTGAAACGCACCGTAGAACGAACCAGCAAAGCGGTAGATAGTCTCACCACTCCCTGGGGTCGATTTGTGGAAGAATTGGTAGAACCGGCGGTTTTACGGCTTTTTCAGGAGAAAGGCATTGATATTAAGGAAGTTTATCCCCGTGCCAGAGTCAAACGTCAGGGCATCGCCATGGAAATTGATATACTAGCGGTGGATGATACAGAACTCGTGGTGGTGGAATGTAAATCTAGATTATCTAAAGATGATGTGGATGAATTTATCGAAAAATTGACTCGTTTTAAAATCGCTTTTCCCCATTATCAAAACTATCAAGCTTACGGTGCAGTGGCGGGAATTGAAATCAACGAGGGAATCGATCGATACGCATATAGAAAAGGTCTATTCGTGATTAAACCCTCTGGGGATACGGTGGCAATTATTAATGATGCTGACTTTCAACCAAATACTTGGTAAAGAGATATAATTAGGTATGAGGCCAAAAAGATGGCGTTGTGATAGATTAAGTCTGGGCAAACGCAATAAAATAAACAGGAGAATTTTTATGACTCGTTTAGTGGAATTTACCTCAGAGGAGGGGACTATTTACATCGAGGTGGATGAAAAGTTACCCTTACCCAAACCGAAACCAGAAGATGAACTTATTAGTCGAACAGATCAAATAGCTGTTAAAGCCACTCAATCTTTTGAAGACGCATTAAATGGGATAAAACCGGTGGCAAATGCCATAATTAATAAGGTCAAAAGTTTGAATGAACCTCCTGATCAGGTAGAGGTAAAACTCGGGATAAAAATGACTGTTGGTCTAGGGGCTATTATTGCATCTGGCAGTGCCGATGTTAATTATGAAATTACCCTAAAATGGGATAACAAGGAAAAAAATAAGCAATCATCTACTCAATGAGGACTTAGATAGAAATAATGGTTGCATCTCTAGAATTTTCTGTGGTCAGAATTTATAAGCAACGAAAAAATCAAGATGATAAAATAGAAATTGTTGGGGCAGGATTTCTAATATCATCAGAATACTTGATTACCTGCGCTCATGTTGTTAATGAATCTTTAGGATTAATAGTTACATCTGCTGAGAAACCCACTGACATTGACATTATTGAGTGTGATTTTCCGATAATTGCATCGGGTACATCTTTAAAAACAACCGTAGAGGTTTGGTATCCGGTTAAAATTAACAGCAATGATCCCCAAGATATTGCTATCTTAAAATTAAAAGATTCAGTTCCTTCACAAGCTCAACCAGTTTCTTTAATTACCTATGAAATAGGAGATTTATCTGATCATAATTATAAAGCTTATGGTTTTTCCAGAAACGAAGGTGTCTGGTCTGATGGTAAGATACAAGGTGATATTGCTAACAACAAAATTCAGATAGAAGATAATAAAAGCACGGGATATGCTGTAGAAGGTGGGTTTAGTGGGACAGCTATCTGGGATGAGCAATTGAAGGGAGTAGTGGGGATGGCAGTAATGGCTGATAAGGAAAAATTGGGTGCAAAATCTGCATTTTTTATTCCTACTAATGTTCTTTTAAAAGCTTGGGATAGGTTGCTAGATTTAGCACGAGTAGAGGGAAGAATACCTGAAATTATCTCCTGGATTAGATGTGTATTTGAAAACAAGAATTATCAAGATCAACTTAATACAGCTTATGAAAATTTAGTAATTGAAGTGAGGGATAATTTAGTGGATTTACCTAGAAAAATTCCTTTCTCTTGGTCTGATTTTATAGAAATAATCTATCAATTAGATGAAAGACATTTTACCTATACTTCTCAATCAAAATTTTCTTGGTTAGAAATATTTATTGGCTATTTAGTTATTCAGTTAAACTCAACAGATGCTCTGGCAAAGTTATTAAAAGAATGGCTAAAAAAATATCAAACAAAATGGGAAGTTTTAATCAATACTTTAGAAATTAATCGCCAGCAGCGATCGCTAAATGTTTCTCAAAAATCAACAGACAAAAATCCCTGCTTATTTGTTAGCCTTACAGAAGAAAACAAATCTTTAATGCTGAGAGCTTGGATTGTTAAAGATATCAACAATTATCATCCCACAGAAAAAGAACCTCAAAAACGTGGAGAATATCAATCTTTAACCCCCAATGAAGGAATAAGTCTGGGTAATCATCTCCAAGAAAATGAATTGATTAATCACCTGAAAAAATTTAAACGAGAATCAGAAAATATCTGTCAATCTTCCCTAGAAAAAGTTCAATTTTTTCTACCCTATAGATTTATTGAAAAAGAGATTAAACCGATTGATTTATTCTCAATTCATGAAGTGGCAATAGCTACAGGCTGCGATCCCCATCATTGGGGAATCGATCATGAGATAATCATGAGATTTTCAGAACGAATAACAGCCGAAAATATCAAAAATCAACAAAGCTATTTATGGATCAAAAAATGCCAACTTTTTCGGAATATACAGCAGCAAAATTTGACCCAAATCTTAAAATGTGAAGAAGAAATCCAAGAACTGATCGAATCAAACAATCAGCAAGCAATTATCTTTAAAAAAACTCTGGCAAATAATGACCATCCGAATAAAATACTCAAATATCATAAATTTAACAATGTTATCGGTTCAAGGTTAACTAATCTCAGTCAAGAAAACTCCTTAGAGTTAAAAAATATTCTAGCCATTTTATACGAAACTGGAATCCCTTTATCTCTGTGGATACGACCCGATGCCAACCAAGAACTTAATTGTCAGGAAAAATTAGACCCTATCTGTCAATGTCCACTAGAAAAATTACCAGAAATAATTAAAAATAAACGTTCCGCCGCTTGGTTAGAAGATAATCATATTGGGAATCATCTATCATTACTTTGGGATGACTATCAGCTTGTTCCCCCCAACTATCCACTTTTGATGCCATAAATTAAATTATGAAAGACTGGAAAATTTTTACAGGAAATCAGGATCCCACAGACGCTTGGACATTACCAGACCCTCCCAGCTGGCGACCTTTTGGCAAAGAAAAGAAACTGGGAGAAAGTCGTCGTAAGCATCGGGGAGAAACCTTTCTAGTGCGCGAAGAAGAAATTAAAATGGTCAATGCAGCCTTGTATTTACGGCGACCTTTATTAGTAACTGGCAAACCCGGAACGGGAAAGTCATCTCTTGCCTATAAAGTCGCCCAGGAATTAAAATTAGGAGAAGTATTATACTGGCCGATTACCACCCATACTACCCTAAAAGATGGACTATATAACTATGATGCGATCGGTCGGTTACAGGAAGTTAAATTACTGGAACGAGAGCAAAAAGAATTAACCCCAGAAGAACGAAAAGACCAATTAAAACAGATTGAAAAATATATTACCCTTGGACCCTTGGGAACCGCATTATTAGAGTCAGAAAAGCCAAGAATACTGTTAATTGATGAAATTGATAAGAGTGATATCGATTTACCCAATGATTTACTCACTTTATTTGAAGAAGGACGCTTTGAAATCCCCGAATTAGTTAGGCTAAAAGAAGAAGTTCCAAGGGTTGATGTCCGAACTGCTTATACCGATACAACCGACATTACCCAGAAAGATATAAAAACACCTATAGAAGATGGTTTAGTTATCTGTAAGGCTTTTCCTTTTGTGATTTTAACTAGCAATGGAGAACGAGACTTTCCTGCACCTTTTTTGCGTCGTTGTCTCCGTTTAACCATGAAAGAGCCAGAGAAACCCGACTTAATTAAAATAATCGAGGCACATTTAGAAGAAACAATTACTAACAATCCAGACATCGATAAACTGATTGATAACTTCATTCAAAAGCGCAATTCACAAACCCTAGCTACGGATCAATTACTTAATGCTATTTTTATGGTCAAAAAAGGAGCTATATCAACTCAAGATGACCTCATTAGTCAACTTTTGAAAGATTTGGGGACGATAGAAGATGAGTGAATCCCCATCTAATTCATCAATTAAAAAACTATTAGATTATCTAGAGCAAACAGGACTAATCGAACGGTTACAACTCAGTGATGAAGATGTAGCTGATAGCATCTGGTTGGCCCTACAAATGGGAGTTGAAGACTTGCAACCACCCCCAAGAAATCCAGAAAATAAACAGCCAATAGATTCATCAACTTCTAATGAAATAGAGAAAAATTTAGAGGACATTCCAGAAGATAACCTATCAAAATCTCAGCCAAATATCGATGTTATTACCGAAGAATCTCTCCCCCAAGAAATAGAGAAAACTACCCCAATCCAAGGCTTTCCTTTTCAAGTTCCTGCTGCCGCGGCACTACAGACAGCACTCCCGATTAGCCGCGCTTTGCGTCCTTTCATGGGAAAAGTTCCCTCAGCCATTAAAACTATTCTAGATGAAGAAGCAACCGCTTCTTTTATTGCAGAAAGGGATATTTGGCTACCTGTGACTAAACCCCAACCGGAACGCTGGTTAACCCTCGAATTAGTAGTAGAAGAATCTAGATCCTCTTTTATTTGGCGAGAATTAATTAATGAGTTACAAAATCTCTTAGAAAATCAAGGAGCATTTAAAACCGTCAGAGTTTGGCAAATATCAACCTCAAATAATCAAGAATTACAGTTAGTAAGACGCAGAAAAAAAGCTAAACCTGAACAACGCTATCACTCCCATAAAGAACTTATTCATCCCAGGGGACAGGGATTAGTTTTATTAGTAAGTGATTGTGTTTCTCCTCTCTGGCAAAAAGCCTTAATTCATCCTTGGCTAAAAGATTGGTCGGAAAAACAACCCACCGCTATTCTGCAACTTTTCCCCGAAAGATTATGGAATAGTACCCAACTAGGACGGGGACGTAAACTCTTTACCACTGCTTTAACTGCTGGTGTTCCCAATCCGAAATTAATCTTAAAAAATTATCCCCAATGGCTACCGATTAACTGGCAAAATACCCTTCTCATTCCCGTAATCACGTTAGAAATAGAAGTCCTCAAGCAATGGGCAAAAGTTGTCGCTGGTTCAGGTAATGCTCAGATTTCCGCTTTTTTATTTGATTTAGAATTTATTAAACAACAAATTATTGAAATTCCCCCTATATCCAGAGAGGAAAATAAGCAAGACAGCGAAGATAAAAACAGCATCAAAAATAAAGCCGAGGCAATGGTCGAGCGATTTTTTGCCACCGCTTCAGAACCAGCCAAAAAATTAGCAAAAATGATGGCAGCTGCCCCGGTAAGTATGCAGGTGGTCAATCTTATTCGTAAAACTCTTTTAAACGAAGTGCGTCCCGTTCATGTGGCAGAATTCTACATGGGAGGTCTATTAAAACCGATTGTAGAAAATGAAGAAGGACAGTATCGAGTCTATGACTTTTTGCCCGGGGTACGTCAAGTCTTAAATGATGCTATCGGTAGGCGACAAACTATCAAGGTACTCGATGCTATTTCCCAATATATTGCCGGGGAAATTAAAAGTCCTATCCGCAGTTTTGCCGCTTTATTAACCCTATTACCCACCTATCCCCCAGAACAAAGAGAAAAAATTCTTCCCTTCGCTCAAGTCAGCATCGAAGTCTTAGGCAATCTGGGGGGAGAATACGCAGAATTCGCCGAAAAAATCGCCGTTAATATTTCTAATCCCCTTCCAATCCCTCAACCCTCGGAACCTCCCTTAAAAACCCGTACCTTTGAATTTATCGTAGCAACGATAGAACGTCAGTCTCGTCTATGGGGATTATTTCCTAAACGAGAAAAATGGGTAATTAAAAAGGAAAAAAGGCAAGCAAAAGGCATTGTCCAAAAACTAGCCGAGGGAGTCGAATTGGAATTGATGGAAATCCCCGGCGGCACATTCACGATGGGAACGGAAGACGAGGAAATCGAAAGACTGGTGAAAAAATTTGGTTGGGAAGGATTTAGAAGTGAAAGACCACAACACCGAGTAACCGTTTCCTCTTTCTACATGGGGCGTTATCCTATCACCCAGGCCCAGTGGAGAGCAGTTGCCTCCCGCACGGATTTAAAAGTAGAACGAAATCTTAACCCTGATCCCTCCCACTTTAAAGATCCCCCCAAACCCCCCTTAGAAAGGGAGGCTTCCGATTCCCCCCCTTTTGAAGGAGCTAGGGGGGGATCACCGACGCGCTGGGATAGACCCGTAGAACAAGTTAGTTGGTATGATGCCGTCGAATTTTGCGCGAGATTATCGAAATTGACAGGGAAAGAATACCGACTTCCCAGCGAAGCGGAGTGGGAATATGCCTGTCGTGCTGGGACAACCACCCCATTTCACTTTGGGGAAACCATTACCGGAGAATTAGCCAACTACGATGCCAGAAAAACCTACGCTGACGAACCAAAGGGAGAATATCGACGACAAACGACCCCCGTGGGACAATTTCCCCCCAATGCCTTCGGGCTGTACGATATGCACGGCAATGTCTGGGAATGGTGTTTAGATCCGTGGCACGAGAATTATCAAGGTGAGCCGCCGAGAGACGGAAGCGTTTGGGACGAAAACAATAATGATAATCGTTATCAAAGCCTATTAATTAGTACAAAAGAACTCTTGACAGATAAACGATACCGTGTACTGCGCGGCGGTTCTTGGAACGTCATCCCTCTTAACTGTCGTTCTGCCTACCGCAACCGGGACCTCCCCGTCATCCTCAGCAACTTCATCGGTTTTCGGGTTGCGTGTGTCTCCCCAGGGCTTTGACTCTTTGCTCTTTTGCCCTCTTGACCTTTTCCGGAATTTTTTGAGGCAACTATAGTACAATCGTATTAATTTAGGGGTGGTCAATTATTTGGGGTGTGGGGTGTAGGTTTTTACCGATTCTGAGGGGGTCAATTACCTAATTTTCAGAGAAAAAGTCCCGGAATTTTCCCCCGATCACTCCCAGAACTGGTACTTTTTGATTGACAAAAAGTCTAAAAGTCTTACCCAACAAGGTTTTTAGATTTATTCAGCAAGCCCTACTTAGGGTCTGCTGAAAAAGTTTTTCGGTGGGGGTAGGAGTCAGGAGTCAGGAGTCAGTAGCCGGTCGTTTCAGGCTTTGTTGCCCTTGTTTTTTGTACCAAGCGATGTACTACAAGAAG
>NZ_SFBY01000439.1:0-3868 GCF_007095505.1 Microcystis sp. M_QC_C_20170808_M3Col | reverse complement strand
ACCGCTGCTAATATGCCATAGAGTTTTTTATCTTTGTGTTCAGAGAAAAAGCGGCGAAACCGTTGCAAAATACTTTTTAATTGAGTAATATCTTCCTGTCTAGCATGACTTTTAACCTCAACGATATAGGCGGTATTTAGCTCACCATTGGTATAGGCAAGGACATCAATTTCTAGGTGTTGTCCATCTTTACTGACTCGCACACTGGGACTGATGACTTCCATACCAAAGCGTTGTCTGAGAATCGTTTCCATTGAGGGAAGGGCAAGTCCTTCGGTAAAGCTGCCGAATTTTGCACCAAGTCCCCCAATTTGTTTGCCCAGTTCTTTGAGTTGTTTGTCAGTTTTCTGCTGTTGTCGGTCAGTTTCCTTGATTTGTTGGGCGTTTTCCTTCTGTTGTTGACTGACTTCCTTCAATAGTAGGTCAGTTTCCTTGAGTTGTTTGTCAGTTTCTTTTTGAGCAGCAGTTAATTCGGCTTGAGCAGTCGCTAATTCGGCTAAGAGTCGCCATACGTCTTCGGATGTAGTTGCCATAGATGATTTTTTCCCGATGTCACCTATTCACTATTTTATCGGATTTCTGCGCTTGCCGAAGACACTGGGGAGCAGACTGCTGATTCAATTGGGTAAGGTGGAGGCTAATTCATAGAACAAGAATCACCGCCACCAGCGACTAACATTCCTAATACTTTGATACACTTCTCCTAAGGCGACCAGTCCACCAAAATGAAGGATTAAAGGGACTAAGTTGGGAATGGTTTTAGAGCAATTCTAAGAATTGTTCGATAGTTAAACCTGCTTCTTTAACAATCCCTGCCATTGTATAAGCATTAATCGGATTTGCTCGTGGAATGGTAATAGTACGTTCTCCATTCGTCATGGTAATATGTTTTCTCTGTCTAGTGATGCGAAACCCCGCTTTTTCAAAGGCATTAACAGCGCGTAGATGATTAATTCCGGGTAATTTTGGCATAATTATCCTACTTCTACATAACGCACTTCCGCATCTTTGTTTAATTCTTCAATTGTCTCTAAATAGTCTTGTATTGCTTCTTTGATATTTTCTATAGCTTCTGCTTCAGTGTCTCCCTGTGACCAACATCCGGGTAAACTAGGACACCAAATTGCATAACCTTCTTCGCTTTGTTTGAGTCGAACTTGATAGCGCATAAATAGTGACTGCTATAGTTGCATTATCAGTTGATCGTAGCACTTCTAATTGATTTATGAGAATCACCGCCACCAGCGACTCACCTCCCTAATCCCTTGATGGACTTCTCTTAAGGCGACCAGTCCACCAAAATGAAGGATTAAAGGCGCTAAATTGGGAATAGAATTAACAATTATCTTCATTCTCTTTGATTTTTTGACTAATTCATGACTGGTTCGCTGAACGCTGGAAAATGCTAACGTTGATGGGTTATTCATTTGACAGATCATAGAGTTCTAAGCCTTGAATAAAACAAAAATCTCTCAAATTCAATGTATATAGCTTAATATTCTGCACTAATGCTGTTGAGGCAATGATAGCGTCAGGGATGTTGAGTTTGTGACTGAGGGAGTAGGTTTCCATTAAGTTAATAAATTGATTGGATATTGCGACATCTACAGGAAAGGTATGTAGTAATCCGAGATGTCTTTTGATTTTGTTGAGTTCATTTTTATTGATTGCTCCATAATATAATTCGGCTTGAGTAATGGAACTAATGGCTAGTTGATTTAGTCCAATATGGCGAAGCTCTTCGATAATTCTATGGTTGTTTTTATAGAATTAAATGAGGATATTGGTGTCACATAAAATCATCGGTTTTCTTCTCGCCATGCTGCTTCACGGATAGATTTAGGGGTAATATCCCTGTCTTCCCACAATCCTGCTAGGGCAAAGAAGTCTTGCTCGTTATCAGATAATGTTGTTTGATCTTCGATGATTTCTACAGAGTCAACAAAATCTAAAGCAGTTAAAATTTTAGAGAGTGTTTCTGCTTTTTCTTGGTCACGAATGTGTACGATTAGTTGTTTCATGGTAGTTTATTTTGTATTGATTTGGTATTAATGATCATTGTCTAATTCTGTTTTTAGCCAATTAATCATCGGAGAACTAATACGAATTCCATAATCAACTAACTGTTGTGATAAATCTAAAATTTCTTGTTTAGATAGATAACCTGCATAAAAACCAACCAAGAGAATTCCTAATGTTCCTTTGACGGTTAATTCCATAGCTTTGGCAACTCTTCTTGCTAATTTCTCATCTATAATTACCCAGTCTGGTTTGATTGAAATTGCCAAGAGAATAACTTCTAATTCTCCTCGATCTAATCCTAGTAATAGCGGTTCAAGAGGAGATGATGATGCAACTTCTTGAACTTGAATCCAATTGGCATTTTTGAGTTCTTTTGCCCCCGGTTTATTATCTCCAGCGATGACAATTTCTTGATAAACTGCCCAAGGAATAATCACTTCATTAAATAGCTGATTAAGAAGATCTAATTGATTAATCAAAGATAAGGCGATGATCGGTGTAGAATTAACAATTATCTTCATTCTCTTTGATTTTTTGGGCTAATTTACGGCTGGTTTGTATTTCTGATTCCCATTCTTCTGCTGTGTAATCAATAATGGAAAAACCATACTCAGAGAGAAGTGTATAAAATGTATATTTATCGCATCCTAATACTTGTGCGCCGATTCCTGCTGAAATTTTTCCTTCTTGATAAAGATGCCCTAATGTATAAATTATGACTTTACGAGAGAATGCTTCTTTTTCTTCTCTGGCAGCAATGAGGAGTTCTTCGGGAAATGTTACATTAATGCTCATGAGTGTTTAAAAATAATTTGTTTTTCTTGATTTTAGCAGGAATAATATCGCTAATTAATTGATGGTTGATAATTAAGATTCTCTATATTGTTCTCTTTAGTTGTTTATAAATTTCATCATCGTTTCGTTTGTCAATCAGCAAGATTTCTAGTGTTTGCTCCTCAACACGATAAACGATTCGATATTCACCAATATCGGCTCTATGATAAGAGTATCCTTTTAACTTTAGAGAATCTTGGGGATAGGGATTTGTTCTCAGTTCGGTTATTTTTGTGGCTACTTGTTTGGCGTGTTTATCTGGCAGTTTTTTTAAGCGTTTAGTTGCCTGTCGAGATAGGTTAATCTTAAGCATTTAAAATTTCTGACAGTAAAGCCTCACTTTCTGTTGTTCCGATAAAACCTTCTTGATGAGCTTTTTCTGCCTGTAAAGCCAAAAGTTGATTTTCTAACTCGGAAAATCTCTCAAATTCCTCGATTGACAGCACGACTGCAACATTACGTCCCTTTTTTGCTATCTTTACTGGTTCTCTTCGAGCCAAGTCTAACAGTTCGCCAAAGCGATTTTTTGCTTCTGAGGCTCCTAATGTTTTCATAACTAACCTTTATAGAAACTAGCCATTATGACCATTTTAGCTATTATAGCAATTATTGACAGGGCAATCACTTCCACCAGCGGCTGACTTCTCTAATTGCTTGATGGACTTCTCTTAAGGCGACCAGTCCACCACAATGAAGGATTAAAGGGACTAAGTTGGGAATAGTGTCGAGGAAAGAAGGACGAGTGAGAGTTCCCAAAGCATGGAGAGTATTTTCCCATAAGGCTCGGTTAACATTGGCAGGGGTTAAAACCTTAGTCAATGCTTGTAATGCCTTTGCACGGTTGGATTCATCCCCAATCCCTCTGGCTGTAGCTAAGGCTTCGGGTAAGAGATTTTCAGGTAAATAGGGAGCTAACCCCGTCAATGCCTTTGCACGGTTGGATTCATCCCCAATCCCTCTGGCTGTAGCTAAGGCTTCGGGTAAGAGATTTTCAGGTAAATAGGGAGCTAAC
>NZ_SFBY01000438.1:0-5364 GCF_007095505.1 Microcystis sp. M_QC_C_20170808_M3Col | reverse complement strand
CTTGACCATCGAATAGGTAAAGGTTCTGTGCATTTGGCTAAATAGATTTGTTTGTCTTTAAATTTAAAAGCTGACTTAGTAAATTCGGCACTTCCTCCCTGATGTTTTTTCTTAAAGTTAGGATACTTAGTACGACCAGCAAAGAAGTTAGTAAAAGCTGTTTGTAAATGTCTTAAACCTTGTTGTAAAGGTACACAGCTTACTTCGTTTAAAAAGTCTAATTCTTCTTGTTTTTTCCAATCGGTTAGCATTGAAGAAGTTTGAGCATATCCTACTCTTTCTTGCTTTTCGGACCATGCTTGTGTTCGTTCGTGGAGAGCTTTATTGTAAACTAATCTTACACAGCCCAAGGTGCGTCGCAATAGCGACTCTTGTTCGGGTGTGGGGTAAAATCGGTAAGAATAGGCTTTTTCCATGTCTCACATTTTAGCATATATTCCGTAAATGTGTTAATATTTAACAGTAAAGCCGTCGTAGAACGACGGGGTTTCAGACCCAAAATTTTCGATGATCGAAGTGGATTTACGTCATCAAAGTTTGGAACGGCTTCACAATCGAAGTGAGAGCGATCGCTGATTTGGTCTAGTGCGATGCCGAAGGCACTGCGTAGCAGTACGCCGATATTGCTGTGCTTCGCTGTCCCATATTGGTCGGATTTTCATCTCATCGGTAAAACAAAAGGGTTCCTTCAATCCGACATTCAAGGTAACTTCACCCAGTTTCCCCAAATCTCCAGAAATCAATATAATTAACTTCAGGCTTTCTCCTAACCTGATTTTTTCCATGATTCCTTTAACTCTTAATCTCTTGCAAGGTTCCGTTACTTTTCGTTTCAGTTCCAGTGCTGCCTTGGATTTGCAAAGGGAAATTAATATTTTACTTGATCGCCTGAAAGCGATCGCCAGTAATGCCGCTAGTGGGGGTAAACCCCAACCCCAAAAACCGCTGGAATATCAGCACACTGGTGATGTGTTTCTGGAAGTGTTTTGTAATCCCAATATTTATCCGAGTCCTTTTTCGGCTAAAGTTTTGTTAACGGTTCGTGACGATCGCCTACGCTTAACCACAGAAGCAGAATTAACCCGTGTGATCGAAGATTTAGAGCGTTATCTCGACCAAAATAGTTAGAATCGGGGGATTTTTGGGGTTTCGACCTTTCCTTGTCGTCCCACCTCTCCCCATCTGATTATTCTTCTCTAGCTTGCCATGTTACCGACCGATTTATTGATTTCCCGTCAAAATGGCGAGACAATTATTCCCAAACGCTTACCGCTCGCGACCGATTATCTGGCGATCGCCCAAGAACAAATCACCTGTTTTCAGGAAAGTATCGGTCAAACTAAGGGAGAATTAAGCCAAAAACTCCTAATCTTGGAGGGAGACAGTCCCGATTATAAAATTAAACGGGGATTTGCTCACCTATTAACCAATCATTTTGCCACCTTTGAGATTATTAGTCCCTTAGAACCGCAGGAATTAAGAAAAAGAGTTTTTGAACAAGCGGCCAACTTTGTTCCTATTCCGCAAAATCGATCGCTAATTCTGGAGAAAATTGCCCAGCAACTCAGCCAAGAATTAAATCAAGAAATTTTTCCAGTGGCTCTAGAAAAAGGACTCTATGCTGATTTAGCGGAGAATAAAATTCTCACTCAATTTGATGCTCCTACCCCCGAAAACCTAATTCATCGTTTTAACCTCTCGCAAATTCAAGGTATTTTTTATCGGGCCAGTTATTTAATCATCAACGTCCACCGCAACGATCCGGGGGAATATAAATATCTCTTTCGCTATCTAAAACTATTTCGTTTAATGACTTATATCGAAGGGGATGCCGACACGGGATTTACTATTACTATCGATGGTCCCACCAGTTTATTTAAAGCTAATAGTCGTTATGGCATTGAAATCGCTAAATTAATTCCTGCCTTACTCCATGTTACTCACTGGAATCTGAAGGCACAATTACAGTATAAAGATTCCTATACAGGAACTATTAAAAAACAACAGTTCAATTTAGAGGATAACTGTGGTCTGGTGTCCCACTATTCCCCCGGGAAACCCTACGATAGTATGTTAGAGGAATCTTTCGCTAAACGTTGGTTACAGTTAAAAACTGAATGGCAACTAGAAAGGGAAGTGGATTTAGTGCCTTTACCCGGAGGAGTGATGATTCCCGATTTCCGTTTAGTGCATCCCGATGGTCGCGTTTTTCTCCTCGAAATTGTTGGTTATTGGCGACCAGAATACCTACAAAAGAAATTTTTACAGGTTAAATCGGCCCAAGCAAATAATCTAATTTTAGCCGTATCGGAACGGTTAAATCTAGAAAAAGCTGGAGTTAAATTTCAAAATCTACCCGCTCAGGTTATCTGGTTTAAAGATAAATTATCACCCCAAGCAGTGTTAGAAATTTTAAATTAAAGGGTTAGGCAGATGGAAGCTAAAAGCGGGAGTATGCTTTGATACTCCCGCTTTGGTTTAATCGGACTAGGTTAACTTTTTCGCTTAAGACCAGACGATGAGTGCTACATCATTGAGCAGTGGTAGGATTGATGGACACTTTCACCACTTTATTTTTTTCTTCTTCCGCTTTCGGGAGGGTGAGATTGAGAATGCCATCTTTGTATTCAGCAGTCACGTTATTGTTATCAACCCGGACTGGTAGAGGAATAACCCGATGGAATTTACCATAACGGAATTCAGTGCGGGTAAATCCTTCTTCTTCGGTTTTAATTTCCGATTTCCTTTCACCATTAATGGTCAGACTATCGGCTGTTACTTCTAGGTTGAGGTCTTTGGCCTCCATACCAGGTATTTCCAGTTTAATCTGAACTGCCTCTGGTGTTTCGGTTATTTCCGCCGCTGGGATGAAGGATAACCCCATTTTTTCGCCATTGCCTACATCAGTCGGCACAAGACGGTCAAACAAGCGATTCATTTCTTTCTGTAGGCTTTCTACTTCTCTGAAAGGTTCCCAACGTATAAGTGCCATATAATTCACCTCCGAAGTTTTCTTAACGCTAGAGATGTTGGTTTATCTCTACACTTTTAGGATAGATGAAATATTCTCTGACCGGGGTAGGGTTTTCGGTATTAAGTTTTTCCAGATTTCCGTACTATCTCCTATACTAGAGCTAGGTGAAAAAGTTTTTCCCGGGGAAGTGGGAAGTGGGAATTGGGGAGTGGGAATTGGGGAGTTTTCTCAGTGAACAGTAATTCAGTGAACTGATAACTGTTACTAAATCCGGTTATTAAAGAATGATTATTTATTCCCCCTTTTGCCTATTGCCTATTGCATGAGTGCCTGTCCTCATAAGTAGCCTATGCTCAACGGATTTAGTATGATAACTCAAATCTGATAACTGACTCCTAACCCCACCAACAAACTTTTTCAGCAAACCCTAATTATCTACTGATGAATAATTAAACTTTCTAAACTGGTTTGTAAATCTTGGGTTAATTGTGCTACGGCCGAGCGTCGATCACTTTTATAATCGGTATAGCGCTCGGATACGGAAATAGGTTTACCAATAGTTATTATCGCTTTTTGTTGACCAATTTGGGGACGAAAAAAGGGATTACCTCCCTTAATTCTTGTCACTAAATCCCAGAGTAATAAAATTGTCTCGGCAAATCTTTCTACGGTGGGTTTTTCTTTGACATAATAACCGGTTACTGACACGAAACTTTCGACAATTCTCATGTGCCACATTTTTAAATTAGCTTCATCAGCTAGGCGATCAGCTAATCCTAATTCAAGGGGAGAAATAGAGTGAGTGGGTTTTAATTCTTGGCGATAAATACGTTCCCATCCTGCTTGTTCCAAACGACGACAGCGATCGATTACATTACCATTAGGAGAAACATTAAAATACTTTTCTACGGTTTGTAGGGCCACATCTAATAAATTGGCTAAACGTTTGGCTAGGGTTTCGTTTGGATCATCGCCATTGGCAGGTACTACAGGCAAAGATTGATAGTAGAAATCTCGATAAAAATCCTCCATTAAAGATAATAATCTTTCTCCTAACCGAAAAAGACGGTCGTATAAAACCTTTTCTTCTAGGGATGAATTCGGGATTGAGTCTAAACCGCTATCGGTTTCTAAATTAGTTAAAATTTGCTCGATTTTTTGCCACACTGGAGTCAGATAAAAATACTGAATACCAATAGGTAAAATAATTACTTCTTGCTGTTGTTTAGCTTTTTTGACATCATCCACCCCCCAAAAAGCCAATTGAGAAATACCCGGTTCAATAGCACTAACAAGCTCATTATGTCCGTTAGTTGCCCCTTCCGGAGCAGCGGCTAAAGGATAATCTCCTTCTAATAATAAACGACGAGCCGATCGCAATCCGATTAAATCGGCTTTTCCCCGTTGAATTGGTGTGCCACCTAACTTAGAATATAACCATCCTACCCTTTCTCCAGCCCATAAAGGAATCCCTCGATCATACATAAAATGAGCGTGAATTGGAGTGTTTAATTTTATTCCTAACTCTTGGGCTTTTTTGGGTACTAATTTCCATAAAAGATAGGCCATACAGTAGGGATCGTTAATACTGGGATGACGGAAAGCAAGCAGTAAACGGACTTTTTTATCTTGACTTTTTTGATAAAATGTGATTAAAGTTTCTAGATTGGCGGCGGAAATTTCTCTTAAGTTGGTTTGAGTTTGTAACCAAAGAGGTAAAAAGATTTGACATCCCTTTAAAAGCAAGGGATTAAGGTCAGGGGGGATAAATTCGAGGGGAGGTTGCGCTCCCAAAGATAGATTAGACATATAAGTATAAGTAGTCGTGCCAAATAAATTTCCTAGTTGAGACTCCGAGAAAGGTATCAGTTATCAGATGTGAGTTTTCAGTTCACTGTTTACTGTTTACTGTTTAAGGAAGAATAAAAGAAAACTCTGATCAATAATTACCCACTGGTCAAAAGGTAATCACAGCAGCAAACAGGTGTCGAGCTAGATTTCAAATACACTGGGATTGCAGGATCCCTCCACCGTGAAAGGAGAAATTAACCGACTTTAAGCGAGGAGAAACACCAGTAGTTTACCTCCTCACCTAAACAAATACAGCTATACTATAGCTCTATCCCCATTTCTCGCAAACGAGCCGCCAGCTGTTGAGAACGCTGTCTTTCCGCTTCCAGAGCTTGCTGAGTAGCATTTAATTGCTCCTGTGCTGCGGCCGCTTGCTCCTGTGCTGCGGCCGCTTGCTCCTGTGCTGCGGCCGCTTGCTCCTGTGCCGCTTCTTCTGGCAAGGGGATTAAATTGCCTTCCGGGTCATAAAATCTCGCCCAAATTGCCGTTTCTCGGTCAATAGTCCCCTCCCAAGTTCCCAACCAATAGCCTAAGGTTTC
>NZ_SFBY01000437.1:0-5547 GCF_007095505.1 Microcystis sp. M_QC_C_20170808_M3Col | reverse complement strand
GGTTTTTAGACTTTTTTGACCTCAAAAAGTGCCGACCCTTGGAGTGATTGGGGGGAAAATTCCGGGACTTTTTCCCTGAAAATTAGGTAATTGACCACCTGAAAATGGGTAAAACCCCAACCCCCACACCCCACACCCCACACCCCAACCCCCAACCCCCAACCCCCAACCCCCAACCCCCAACCCCCAACCCCCACCGAAAAACTTTTTCAGCAGACCCTATTTAGATACAGAAAATCCCAGTGATTGGATTGCTATTGTGGAAAACTCTCAAGAAATTGAAGTGACATTTACCGCTATTGATAAATGTATTGAAATTAGAAAACTCGATGGTAGTAGTATGGATAAACGCTGTGAGGGAATGCTGACCTATGCTAATTGTTTGATTTTTGTAGAATTAAAAGAACGAAAGGGGAAAAATTCGGGGTGGGTAGGAGACGGAGAAGATCAACTAAGAAACACAATTCGGGTATTTATTGAAAATCATGGTATAGAGGATTATTCGTCCAGAAAAGCCTACATTGCTAATAACAAAAAGCCTAACTTTCAGACTTCACAAATGGAGAGGATGGAAAAATTTCGCCAAGAAACTGGGTTTAGATTAATCATTCAAAACACCATCAAAATTGACTGATTTAATTCTATTTGATTCGGTTGCTCTGAAGATATTTATTTTCTAGAGTGTAGAGATATCCTAGTTTGATGTTGAATCTCACCCTGAATCCGTTGCCAAGCTGTGATCAACTTTAAACTTTTCACTCAAGGAGCGCGGAATAGAACCAGCTTCTCGAACACCGGCTTGAATTTCTGGTAACTTGATCATTGAGTCTCTGTCCTCAAACTTTTTCTAGGTACTGGTCAATCCTAATTTATACTAAATCCAGTTATCAAAAACTGATTATTTATTCTCCCCTTTGCATGAGTGCCTGTCCTGATATGTTACCTATGCTCAATGGATTTAGGATTAGTATCCTATAATACCAATGCTTAGGAAACTATAAAGAAAATCCCAAGATTAAGCGAATCCCCTGCCGAAAAACGCTATAAGAGAATAAAAAGCGTAATTTTATCTACAAAATTGTTATGACAGTTACCAATAGACAAGAGCTAGAAGAACTCATTCAACAGGTAAAAAAAGCTCAACAACAATTTGCCAACTATAGCCAAGAACAAGTAGATCTTATCTTCAAAAAAGCGGCATTAGCAGCTAACAACGCTCGCATTCCCCTGGCTAAAATGGCCGTACAAGAGACCGGGATGGGAGTAATAGAGGATAAAGTGATTAAAAACCATTTTGCCTCAGAAATCATTTATAACAAGTACAAACAGGAAAAAACCTGCGGCATTATCGAAGAAGATAAATCCTTTGGTCTGCAAAAAATCGCCGAACCCGTGGGCATTTTAGCGGGGATCGTACCCACAACAAATCCCACCTCTACAGCCATTTTTAAAGCCCTAATTGCCCTGAAAACCCGCAACGGCATCATTTTTTCCCCCCATCCGCGAGCCAAAGACTGCACCATCGCAGCGGCCAAAATTGTCTTGGAAGCGGCCGTGAAAGCGGGAGCGCCGGCTGGTATTATTGGTTGGATCGATCAGCCATCGGTGGAACTTTCCCAAGCATTAATGCAACATCCCTGCATTAATTTAATCCTCGCTACCGGCGGCCCCGGGATGGTAAAAGCGGCCTATTCTTCGGGAAGACCTTCCTTAGGAGTCGGCGCTGGCAATACCCCCGCTTTAATTGACGAAACCGCTCACATAAAAATGGCCGTTTCCTCGATTATTCTCAGTAAAACCTTCGATAACGGCATGATTTGCGCCTCCGAACAATCGGTGATCGTTGTCGATAGCATCTATGAGGAAGTTCGACAGGAATTTATTGATCGCGGGGCCTATCTTCTTTCCCCCGAAGAAAGGGAAAAAGTCACCGAGATTCTCCTAAAAGATGGTCATATCAACCCCGATATCGTCGGGCAATCGGTGGAAAAATTAGCCGCTATAGCTGGAATTTATGTTCCAGAAGATACCCGATTACTAATCGGAGAAGTAGAAAATATTGGCTTAGAAGAACCATTTTCCTACGAAAAACTCTCGCCAATTTTAGCTATGTACCGAGCGAAAGACTTTGAAGATGGGGTGAAAAAAGCCGAAAAACTGGTCTTATTTGCGGGTCGAGGTCATACGGCCGTGCTTTATACATCTCCCTCAAATCGGGAACATATTAAGCGCTTTGAAGACAACGTAGAAACGGCCCGGGTATTAATTAATACCCCTTCCTCCCAAGGTGCGATCGGTGATATCTATAACTTCCGTCTCGATCCTAGTTTAACCCTCGGTTGTGGCACTTGGGGCGGTAATTCCATCAGCGAAAACGTCGAACCTAGCCACCTGTTAAATATTAAAACCGTGGCCGAGCGCCGGGAAAATATGCTTTGGTTCCGAGTACCACCAAAAGTATATTTTAAATACGGGTCATTACCGATCGCTATTCGGGAATTAGCCGGCAAAAAACGGGCCTTTATTGTCACCGATAAACCTCTTTTTGACCTAGGAGTTACCGCAGCTTTAGAGGAAGTTTTAGAAGAAATCGGCATCACGGTTAATATCTTTTATGATGTGGAACCCGATCCTTCCCTAGAAACCGTCGAACGGGGGTTAAATGTGATTAATACCTTCAATCCCGATGTGATTATCGCTATCGGTGGCGGTTCCCCGATGGATGCGGCCAAAATCATCTGGCTACTCTACGAGCATCCAGAGATAGAATTCGAGAGCTTGGCCATGCGCTTTATGGATATTCGCAAACGCGTCTATGAATTGCCCCCTTTAGGTCAAAAAGCTCTGATGGTCTGTATTCCCACCACTTCGGGAACAGGATCGGAAGTGACTCCCTTCGCTGTTGTTACCGATCGCCGTAATAATATTAAGTATCCTCTGGCAGATTATGCCCTAACTCCCAGCATGGCAATTGTCGATCCGGAATTAGTGCTGAATATGCCGAAAAAATTGACAGCCTACGGCGGAATTGACGCTTTAACTCACGCTCTTGAGGCCTACGTCTCGGTTTTAGCCTCAGAGTACACCAATGCTCTTGCTCAAGATGCCATCCGACTGCTGTTTAAATACCTGCCCAGTTCCTATCATAACGGAGCTAAAGACCCGAAAGCGCGGGAAAAAGTTCATTATGCGGCGACAATGGCAGGAATGGCCTTCGCTAATGGCTTTTTAGGCATCTGTCACTCCATGGCCCACCAATTGGGGGCCATTTTCCACATTCCCCACGGTCTCGCCAATGCCTTGATGATTTCCCACGTCATCCTCTATAATGCCACCGATGCCCCCTTTAAACAGGCCACCTTCTCTCAGTACAAATATCCTAACGTGAAATGGCGCTATGCCAGGATCGCCCATTCCCTGGGATTGGGAGGAGAAAGCGAGACCGAAAGTGTGGAAAGATTGGTATTAGCGATCGAATGTTTAAAACGGGAAATCGGTATTCCGGCCAGTATTAAAGAGGTAATTCCCGAAACTGAAGCCGAATTTATGGCCAAATTAGACCATTTAGCCGAACAAGCTTTCGATGATCAGTGTACCGGAGCCAATCCCCGTTATCCCCTGATCGAGGACTTAAAAACCCTCTTAATCCAAGCTTATCACGGCAATTTGCCTCTAGAGGTGACGGTAAATGGTCACGGTGATGTCAGTCTTGCCGATTTGAAGTTAGATCCGCAACCCTTGAGCTTGTAATCTGATCCGATAACGCGATCGATCCTGTATTCTCAGGATCGATCGTTTTTTTTGACGCCGCTACTGCTAAAAATTATCTTTTTTCCCCCGCAGCCGTGCAAACACTTGTACTGGTTCTCTGCTATCCATGGTCATTTCCAAAGCGGGACTATCCCAGCGCAAAAAAGGATTAGTCAGCTTTTCCGTCCCCAAAATTGCCGGAATCGTGGGAATATCTTGAGCGCGATTTTTCTCCACTTCCCGATAACGCTGTTGCAGAGCAGCATTATTAGGGTCAACTGTCAAGGCAAACTTTAAATTATTTAACGTATATTCGTGAGCGCACCAAACCCTGGTCTGGTCAGGCAGCGATCGCAATTTAGTTAAAGAAGCCACCATTTGCCCCGGTGTTCCCTCAAATAAACGACCACAACCCCCAGAAAACAGGGTATCACCGCAGAATAACTCGCCGTAATCTCCGGGGTTAACCGGGGGAAAATAGTAGGCAATATGAGCGCGAGTGTGGCCGGGGACAAAGAAAACCTCGGCCCAGCGACCGGCAAATTCCACCCGGTCCCCCTCCTCTAAAAACAGCTGCTGGCCCGGAATGCGACCGCGATCCTCCTTTCCCCCATAAACACAAAGATGGGGATAACGATTAATTAAAGCCTGATTAGCCCCCACATGGTCGCCGTGGTGATGGGTATTGAAAATAGCGACTAAATCCACCTGTAAAGCCTCTAATCGCCTGAAAACGGGTTCAGGTTCGGCCGGATCCACCACGGCCGCGATTTTTTGTGCGCGATCGTAGAGGAGAAAAATATAATTATCGGAAAGGGCGTTAAGACGTTCGATCTCCATGGTAGAATCTTGGGCTAAGGTTTAACTCGATCATACCTATAGCAGCCGATGGCAGCATCTTTTAGAAATCAGGCTAGAAGCCTCAACCACTGGGACAAAATCTTAAATGTGGCCGATGTAGAATAATAACTATAATAAAAGTGTCATAAAAGTGTCATAAAAAAGCAGTGAATTTATAGTAGTTATGACGATCAAATTTCGGTTTCATCCAGAGAAAGCAGTTGAAGCCGCTGCTATACTCTTAAAGCTACACGGCAAACCGATGAAGTATTTAGGGTTGCTGAAAATGCTCTATATAGCTGACCGTCTTGCTTTAAAAACCATGGATCAACCAATTACCGGGGATAGATATGTATCAATGGATTATGGACCGGTTCTCAGGGGTGTTTATGATTTGATTAAAGGACAACCCGTGGACTCTGCCTTACCCCTGTGGTCGAAATATATTTCTCCCCGGGATTCTAATTATGTTGACCTGCTGCAATATCCCGGCAATGAAGAACTCTGTGAAGAAGAAGAAATGATTCTTAAACAGGTTTACAACACTTTTGGCCATCTCAATCCCTTTCTTGTAGCCGAATGGACTCACGATCTACCAGAATGGAAGGATCCCCATGGTTCCGCTATTCCAATTTCAGTAGAGGATGTTTTGCGATTTATGGGTAAAACAGAGGAAGAAATCGAAGATATTAGCCAAGAAGCCCAGCGAGAAGCCTATTTAGATGGAGCTTTACATGGCTAGTCTGGTTGTCAAGCTGGGGGATGCCTTTTTAATCGATACACCCCCTAATAAGCAACATCTCTACATTGCGATCGCAAAGACTTCTGAAAATAGATATTTATCTTAAATGTCGGGTGAAGACCCTCAGTTTCACTGACGGGATGAAACCCGACCAATATAGAACAGCGAAGCACCACTAAATCCTTGACAGTTTTGTGCTGGATATGTTAGTATAA